>JBGPHY010000738.1:0-3266 GCA_041484625.1 Terriglobia bacterium
GGGTCGATCGGTCGAGGAGGAATCCCAGGCCCTCGAGCTTGAGCGCGGAGCATTTCCACGATCTCCAGGAAAGCTCCCTGTTCCAGCAATACCCCGCCGCACTTACGACAGCCAGCCGCGGGAGCGCCGAACAGGACGGCCGACTCCAGGGACTCTTTGCAAAGGGTACAACGGTAGCTAGTGGACTCGTTGAGCCACTGAATCTGGCGTTCGAGCATTTCTGGAGAAGCTGAGCTCGAGCAATATCCGCAAATGAGGCTTTCCCCATCCGGATCCTTTCGCAAGGGAGCACCACAGTTTTCGCAGTTCACAGGCGAGGGCTCCTTCACGACCTGTTCCTATGTAGCCAGAGGGAATTTGAGTTACCCGACGATATTCCCTTTCCGGAAGACTGACTCCTTGTGCATCCTCAGGAAATTGTTGGATTCCAAGCTCATCCAATTTTAATGCGTCTGCAGAGCTGCCAACTGAGTCTGGACCCCCAGATGATTAATATCCAACTGGTGAGCTGTTTCGAACTCCGAGCGGGCGCTGGGCTTCAATCCCTTTCCCAGGTAGCCCAACCCCATCAAGTAATGCGCCTGGGCCTTCTCCGTCGACTCCGACCGCGATCCTCCAAATTTGGCAAAGAAGTCCGGGGCCTGGGCTTTCAGGCGCTGCTGCCCGTTGTGGACCAGGTCATCAAAGATTTGCACGGCCTTCGCTTCCTGGCCCAGTTTCCGATAGGACAATCCCTGGTAATACCGCAAGGGTTGGCGGAGATCCCCTCTGCCCAATTTCATTTCCAGAGCCTTTTGGTAGGATTCCTTGGCCTTGGGCGCGTTGCCCAGTGCTTCATAGGCGGTACCGATTAAATAGTAGACCTGGGGTTCGCGACCGCCGTGGTAGGGACGGGCCATTTCAAACCGGTCGGGGTATTCCAGGGCCACCTCAAAGTCCTTCAAAGCTTCCCGATATTTTTTCATCCCGAAGTGCTGGTTTCCTCTCAACAAGTGAGCTTCCACGAACAATTCATGAACGTTGGAAAGCTCGTCATCTCCACCCTCCCACAAATGAAAATGGCGGTTACCCAATAAGGCGATGGCCTGGTCATATTGCCCACTCATGATCTTCAGACCAATTTCTCGCAAAAGCGAGTCGTCGCGTTTCGAGACAGTCTCGTGATTCTTTTCCAGGAGAGCCAGCCGTTTCGAATGGGGGACAGCAGCTCTCTCATAGAGGGTGTCGAGTTCTGTGAAGTAACGGGGTTCCTTGGGATTACACTCGACGGCACGTTCCAGGCTGGCGATACCTCCGTTCAAGTCGTTCTTTATTCGAGCCAGCGCCAAGCCTAGATTACGATGGGCAATGGCAAAAGAATTGTCCAGCCTGACCGCATCTTGCCAGGCAGTGATAGCCTCATCCGGCTGGATGTCGTACAACAGGTTCCCAAGGTAATAGGCAGCACGCGCATCCTGGGGATTCTGCTTCCGTGCAGCTTTCAGGGCATCAATTGACTCCAACTGGTAGGGGAAGCAGTAATCCGGGGACATCTGGCTGGCCAGGCGATAGTTCTCGACCGCTTTGTTAGTATCGCCTTTTTTCTCATAGTAGTAGCCTAGATGGTAGTAAACCATCGGGTAGATCCGGTGCCCGTCAGGTGAATTGCTGACCAAACGATTGAGGACATCGATTGCATCCTCCGGGCATCCGGCGCTGGCATAGTCGGCCGCCAGTTCCAGGTAGGATTGCGGCTGGTTACGCATCAGAACCTTCAGCTCGTTGAGTACTGTCTCCGCCTCGGTCCGGCGATCCAACTTGGCCAGCGCCAGCCCTTGCTCGTTTCGTGCCCAGTAGTCGAGCGGGTCCTCGGCGAGGACGGCTTTGGTAATGGCTTCGGTCCAGAGCGGTTGTCCTCTTTTCCTGTGGATGAATGCTTTCAGGGCGGCAGCCCGAGTGTCCGTACAATTCCGGGCAATTGACCGGTCGATGTACTCAACGGCACTTGTCCAGTCTCCCTCTTGGCAGGCCATTTCCGCCAGGGCATAGTTGCTGGCAGAGTACCAACCCTGGCTCCAGGTTGCCTTATTAAAGGCATCCCAGGCTTCTTTTTCCTTTCCCTGGGCCCTCAGGGCCACTCCTAGATAATAAAAGGCCTCTCCGTCTTTAGGCCGTGTATAGTTGCGGGTGATACGCTCGACGGCAGTCCGGAGATGCTGCTCGGCCTCGACATACATTGCGCGCTTCAAATAGAGAATTCCCAAGGCAATATTGACCCGCGAGTCTCCGGCATCCCGTCTCAACGCCTCCTCATAGTAGGGATAAGGCTCCCGTGCCGGGTTGTAGAATTGCTCTAGCCGCAGTCCCGCCAAATAGAGTTCCTCATTAGTCTTAATGTTCTTCGGTGCCGGAGGTGGTTCCACCGGTTTCGGCATGGGTTCGCCTTTCGACCGGACCGGTTGGTAGCTGACCAGTTCCCTGCCGGATGCATCCAACAAAGACACTTTCAAGTTTTCGGCCGAGACACTCGAGGGTATTGCCATCTCCTTGAGGAACGGCTTGGCTGGATCGATATCGATTGTCTGTTCGAAGAGAGTTTGACTTCCCGACTGGAGAAGGACCTTGGCATTTCGGAACACGGCGGTCGTGTTAAACCCAAACTTTGCCCGGCGCTGGGCATCGACATCCAGATTAACCGCCGCATCGAGACTGGCATTTTTGACACCACCCAGTTGCCGGATGGGATACCAGTACTGTTTGATGCTTTTGACCTCGTGGGGCTGGACCCAGCTGTAATCGGGCTGATTGTCGGAATAGGCCCCCGCCATCAGCTCCAGGTAGGGACCGTCTGTATCGGTCAGGATCTTGTCCCACATATAACCCTCGGGGCCATTGGCGAACTCAAAAAACTTCTTCCCCGGAACAACCTGGTGATCGGCATAATGGACGATCCCTGCCTGGCGGCCGTGGTCGTAACCGGCGAAGAAGTCGTCATCATGATTCCAGGCAAAGATGGAGACCGGTGCAGGGTGGTTCTTCCACCAGCTCACATTGACGCCGCGGTAGTCGACACCGGCGTAGACGCCGGTTCCGATGGGCCAGTGGACAAATTCGACTTTGGAGTGCTGGGTCCCCCACTCGGTGCCCGGCGGAAAAACCACCTGGTATTCGGGATTGGCGTGGACAGCCACGTTGGCAAAGTACAGCATGGAATTCGCCAAGGGAGTACGGTTCAGCAGCTTCACCGCGGCTTCGATGTATGACTTGTCCGGAAAAACAGTCAACCC
>JBGPHY010000739.1:0-3261 GCA_041484625.1 Terriglobia bacterium
CCTTCCCGTCACTTCCCACCCAGGCCCGGAACATGCCGGAGGTATTGTAAGGGGTGGCCATATTGCCCTCCCGGTCCAGTGCGATGACGCCGCCAGCCCCGCCCATCCGGGTCAACTTTTCGATGACCTGGGTGGCCGCCGCATTCAATGAAAGCCCTTTGTATTCCATCAGGGCTGAAATGTCATAAGCTACGGACAACCGAATAAAGTACTCCCCCTACCCCGTGGCCGAGACCGCGCAAGTAAGATTGTTGGCGTAGGTACCGGCCCCGATGATGGGGGAATCGCTGATGCGACCCGACCATTTGTTGGTTCTTCCCCCGGTGGAAGTTCCCGCTGCCAGATTTCCCGCACTATCCAGCGCCACGGCACCAACTGTCCCGTATTGGGGAGGAGTAGAAAGCCGCGGTACGAGTTCCCCTTTCTGGTTCCCCGAAGAATTATTTTCAGCTTCAGACTCACGGGCCTTTTGCAGTTCCTGCCAGCGCTTTTCCGTAAAAAAGTATTGAGAATCGACCAATTCCATCCCCTGCGCTTTGGCAAACGCCTCTGCGCCTTCTCCGGCCAACAGAACATGCGGGGAACGGGTCATGACCAGGCGCGCCAGGGAGATGGGGTTCTTAACATGCTTGACACCCGCAACAGCGCCCGCCATGAGGGTCTTGCCTTCCATGATGGAGGAATCCAGTTCGTTGGTCCTCTGGCTGGTAAAGACAGCCTCCTTCCCTGCATTGAACAGAGGAGAATCCTCAAGCACCCGGATGGAGGTTTCGACTGCGTCCAGGCTACTGCCGCCTTTGAGGAGAGCCTGATGCCCAGCGTCCAGTGCTTCCTTCAGTGTGGCCCTGTACTCGGCTTCCTGTCCCGGTCCCATTTCCTTCTTGAGATCCGTTCCAGCCCCTCCATGAATGACCAGGGCCACCTTGGGCCCGGAGTGAGAATTGCTCGAGTGAGAGCAATCCTCGACCACCAGGCCGACCATGAGCGTGACCAGAACCAATGGGATTATTCCCTGCCTCGTTGAGACATGCACCAACTGATTCCCCCTTTTTCCATCAGCGTGCGGTTTGACTGGGATGGTAGCCCGCCGCTCATCTGTCCATCAAGGTCACACCCCTCCTAATTTTCATCCGCGTCGAACCACCGGTAAAGCAAACCGGCGATTACCGCTCCCAATATTGGGGCCACCCAGAAAGAGCCATAACTGCGCAATGGCCCACCCTCCTATAAAAACGGCGGGACCGGTGCTGCGTGCCGGATTGACGGAGAGATTGGTGACGGGGATTCCGATCAGATGAATCAGGGTCAGCCCCAGTCCGATGGCGATCGGGGCAAACCCCTTCGGTGCGCGCCGGTCCGTTGAACCGAGAATGATGATGAGGAACATAAAGGTGAGGACGACTTCAGCCACCAGTGCCGCTTGCAGGCTGTAGCCTCCCGGGGAATGAGCCCCATAACCATTGGAGGCCAGGCCGCCGCTCAGGTCAAAACCGGCCTTGCCACTGGCGATCAGGTAGAGGACTCCGGCTCCCACAATCCCCCCAGTCACCTGGGAAATGATGTAGGGAATCAGTTCAGAGCCTGAGAATCGCTTGCCTGCCCACAATCCAAAGGAGACTGCGGGATTCAGGTGGCAGCCCGAAATATGCCCGATGGCAAAAGCCATGGTCAAGACCGTCAATCCAAAAGCCAGCGATACGCCGAGTAGTCCAATCCCCACATTCGGGAAGGCTGCCGCCAGCACGGCGCTCCCGCAACCTCCAAACACCAGCCAGAAGGTCCCAATGAACTCAGCGGTTACTTTCTTTCCCATTGACATGACTCTCTCCTTTTCTCCCAATGTAGTATTAGAATGGGTCACATGGATAGTCTGCAACCATTTGACCCGACGAATGTTCGACAACCTCTCTCAATGTGCGAGTTTTGGCGTTTATGAAATTCCCCCTTGGCAAAGGGGGAAGGCAGCTTTAGCTGCCAGGGGGATATCCCGTTTTGGAACTTATAGACAACCCCCGGCGGTTGAAACCGCCGCCCCCTTTCCTAAGGAGGATATTTTCATTCACGCTGGCACGCTAAATCGGCGCATGACCACTTTCATGAAAATGCGGTTTTGGTGGAGGGTCGCGCTCTGTCGCGACCGTTCTGGCGGCGACGGAGCGCTGCCCGCCAGCATTTTCATCGGCGAGTGGTGAGCTTGAGTGAGGTCATGTCGTACTGCGACTATGAAAATGGCCTAAAGGACCATGAGAAAGCAGCTCGGGGCATAACGGGCGGAAGGCAGGAACCACCACGCATGTGCCTGTGAGCACCACCTACTCCGACGCCCAGGGTCAACGATTCGTGTTTGTTTTGTTTTTCCTCTCTCGCTGGCGTGGGAACAAGAAACGCCTCAGAGGCGTTACCGCACACCAGCACGGGCAGAATCACTACCGATTGATCAACTTCGAATCAACCCAACGGACATGGAACCAATTTGGCTATGGATTCTACCAGAGACATTCTACCTCCGGGAGTGAAATCGTCCGGATCGAAAGATTGACCTGGGAGACAACTGTGGAATTAAATGTTTACGGTGAAATTATCAATGAAACTGCCGATAGAAAATAAACGGGCCCTTGGCACAATAGCAAAGAGGAAGCCGGCAATCCAGGACGATCCTCTGGAGGATACAGGCCCGGAAGTGAGGTAAATACTAGTGCTCGAAACCCTCGACTTGAAGGCCAGGCTGGAAAAAGAGAAGTATCGGGACACAATGCCGCGGTTACGGGCGGAATTGCGCGACCTGCAGCAAATTGTCCGGTCCGGCAGGATACCCGTGGTTGTGTTGTTTGAGGGGTGGGATGCCGCGGGCAAAGGGGATTCCATCGGGAACCTGGTATACCCATTGGATCCGCGGGGATTCAAGGTCTATACCACCCAGAAACCCAATGAGGAAGAGGTGTTCCGGCCCTTTCTGTGGCGTTTCTCCACGCGCCTGCCGGGGCGCGGAGATTTTGTTTTCTTCGATCGGTCTTGGTACCGCCGGATGCTGGAGGACCGGCTGGATGGGTCGATCGACGAGCGGGAAGCAGTTCTGGCAGCCGACGGGATCCGGGAATTTGAGCGTCAGTTGACCGATGACGGGTACGTGCTGATCAAGTTCTGGTTGCACATCAGCAAAAAGGAGCGGCTCAAGCGCATTGCGAACATTAAGTCTGACCGGTATGAGAACTGGCGGTTGAGCCAAACCGACTGGATGATGAACCGCAGCTATAAGGCCTA
>JBGPHY010000740.1:0-3257 GCA_041484625.1 Terriglobia bacterium
CGGAGCGGAGAGACAGAAGACGACTGGCTGGCGGATCTCGCTGTGGGGTGGGCGGCTGATCAGATCAAGATCGGATCGATCACCCAATCCGAGCGGCTGGCGAAATATAACCGGCTGCTCGCCATCGAATCAGAGACCGGTTGGCCCGTGATGCAGCTTGGGTCGTGATCCAACTGAGGCGGGATTCTACCTGGCTGATTGAGAGTTCTCAAACGCCGACATGCTCTCGAGCAAGAGGGAACACATCTTCAACTACGCGAGGCTGGCGGTATCTTTCACCCCCGGCACCACTCCGTCTGTTCAACGAGGGACAGCCGCTCGGAGGGTCTCGGGGCTGACCGGGTAGGGGGTGTGAAAGCCTTTGCTCTCCCACCAGAGGATGCGGTTCAAGACGGCGCTAGGCACATCGTCAACCTGGCGCCAATTCATGGCTGCCGACTGGCGCGCGGCCCAGAGCCGTTTGCCGGTGAGCTTTGCCATGGGGGGGTTCATCTCGTCCAGAGGGATGTTGGCGGGCAGGACCCGGTAGGGAGTCAGGTCGGCCTCGGGTGTGAAAACGGTTGTCATGGGCCGGGCGCTTTTGGCAAATCGGGTTCTGGGCGGGATCTCGAAGATTTCCTGGATAGTCCGAACCATACTGAGTTGGTTATAGTGGTTGGAATCGACCACCCCGCGGCGCACGTGCGGGCCGATGGCCAGTGCTACGGTCCGGTGGCCGTCGACGTGGTCCACACCGTCCTGGGCGTCGTCCTCCACAACCAGGATCAGGCTCCTGGGCCAAAAGCGGCTCTTGGAAATGCCTTCGACAATGCGCCCCAAAGCCAGGTCATTGTCTGCCACCATAGCGCGTGGGGTTGGCGAACCCGGGGCTGTGCCATTGGTGTGATCGGAAGTGAGTGTCAGGATGTTCACGTTGGGCATCTGACCGGTTTTTTCCCGCTCCGCCAACTCCCGCAGGAATTCCTCTGCCCGAATCTGGTCGGTAATAGCCGTTTCGTTGACGGGATAAGTCGGGCTGAGAATTCGTTTCAATGCCGGTACCCCCGCGCCGCTGCAGCCGACGGCGTCCTGCCAGCGGTTTTCCTTATAGAGACGCCAGTACTCACCCCAGCTCAACAGGTCCGCCTCCGTAATGTCCACAGCGTTTCGCCGCAACGGATCCCAGCGGGCAGGTAAACAAAACTCGCCAAAAACCCGAACCTTCAGCGGTCGGAGGCCGTTCTGCCAAAAGAACCCGGCCGGTGAGATGGTCAGGGCATCACTCATGTTCCATGCATAGCCGCGAGGAGAATCGGCAAAGGCTCGTTCCACATAGTCACTCACGAAGGCCTGCATCAACCACTGGTGCCCGTCAAAGCTGATGGCCGACGTCGTGTAGAAATTGTCCAGCACAACGGTGCGTTCGGCCAGGGCATGGTGGTTCGGCGTGATCTTCCGGCCATACATCACCAGGCTTGGATCTCCATTTCCTTTGGGGAGGTCGCCAAACACCTGGTCATAGGTGCGATTCTCCTTGATGATGAAGAAGACATGCCGGATTCCGAGGGAGGGGAGGTTCGAGACACCACCGGCGCTGGTGAACTTCGGCTGGTTGGCGGCCTGCACTTCCCGCAGGCCGGCCTTCAGCTGAGCCGGGCCAGGAGAGGGGATAGAGAGCAGTGAGCCCTCAAATGCCTTGACAAAGTAATGGCCCTGTCCGTCAGCGGTATTTCCGTTGCCCTTGATGTTGAGCACTCGCAGAGAACCTTCCCGATCCACGGCGACTGCCGAAGGAAACCAGCCCACCGGCAAAGCGCCGGCCAACTTCCACTCTTTGTTTTGCAGGGACACGACGGCTATAGCGTTGTTGCCGCCGCAAGCGACGTAGATGAATTCACTGTCAATGGCAAAGGCCACAGCGACAGGAAGACTGCCCAGTGTGCCCTCGGGCCAGGTGGGTATCTTCACGTCAGTCCTGGCAAGGGTCTTCGTGGTCAGTATGGAAATCGAATCGGAGTGTCCGTTGGCCACCACCAGGTGTTCTTCGTTCGGGCTCAGGACCATGCCGGAAGGAGCCAGGCCGACCGGGACTTCGGTCACACTCAAGGTCTTGGCATCGACGACGCTGACGGTACCGGAGATTGCAAAGCCGGTGACAGGATCGCTGACTACCTGGGACCCGCTGGTTGGAGCCAGCGTATCTCCCTCCTTCGGGCGTCGTCCTCCGCGGTTTGATACATAGATCTTCCCCAGCTTTTCGGAAACCACTACCGAGAAGGGGGCAATCCCAACCGGAACCTCCTGCCGGATCTTCCGGCTGGCTGTGTCGATGACGGCCAGAGTATTGTTCCTGCTGAAGGCCACATAGGCCGTTGCGCCGTCACCAGAGAATGCAATGCCAATGGGGACAGGGTGTCCGTGCAGGGTAATGCGATGGGTTGCTCCGGGCATCCCCCGATCAGAAATTGCCGCGACCAGGATGCTGTCCGGTCCGTGCCGCGTCACTTCGCTGGCCCATAACTCCCGGTTTCCTGGGCGAAAGGCAATTCCGCCATATGAAGTTGAGCGGGATCTGATCTGCGCAATCTCCGCGCCGGATGGGCCATCCAGGAGAAGAATGCTCTCGTCGTTGAGCACCGCCAGGAGCTGCTTATGGTGGTCGAACGCCAGGTCGACCGGACGGCCACGCATCAGGGTTTGCTGGCCCCAAGGCCTCAACAGCTGATTGGTGGGCAACAGGTAGAACCCGGCATCCTGCCTGCCAAGATGCACCTGGCTGGACAAAATGCGGAACAGCTCCGGTTCCGTGGCGAAGAGGCCCAGACCGGAGAGGAGGAGTAATAGAGCCAGCAATAGACGCTGTTTGCGGTTCCCAGGGAAAGTCCAAATAGGTTTATTCTTGGAGATGGTCACTTGAGCTTCCTTTTGAACTGTAGTAGCGGCCTCCTAAGAAACTTGTACGTTAAGTGCTGAGTTTTCAACCAGTGTGTATCCGAGAGAAGCAGCCCGTTTTTTGAGGCTTTTGAGGATATTCTCTCGGTAGCATTGTTCGTAGTATTGGGCTCCGGGATCAACGTAGTGGCGTCCGTATTTGAGCAGCAGATAGACGATCCGCGCCAGCTTGTGGGCCGTGGCGGTAATGGCTTTGGCTGGACCCAGGCGCGCTTTCAGCCGCCGGAAGAAGGCGCCCAGGGCGCTTTGACTGTCTTTCAGACTTTGAGCCGCCATCCGCAACACGTCGGCGGCGCGGTTGAGCACGGGCCAGGTTCGATTGTGGA
>JBGPHY010000741.1:0-3251 GCA_041484625.1 Terriglobia bacterium
AGCACAACAAAGATAAACAGCACTCGGAACGTGATGGTGGGCACAGTGAAGAAATCAATCGAGACCAGGTCGTTGAGGTGATTATTCAGAAAAGCCTTCCAGGTCTGTGAAGGTGGCTTCCTGCCCTTGGGCAGGAGACGAGAAACGGTGCGTTCGGATATCTCAATGCCGAGTTTGAGCAACTCCCCATGTATTCTCGGCGCTCCCCAGTTTGGGATATGTTGAGCTCGACATATGGTGCTTCCTCTGTCTAATGTTGCTGGCTCGCTCGCATCTTCTTCTGATGAATGCAGTTATGTCCGATTTTGAGCAAACCAGAACCAGTGACGTTAAAATCGGCTGTAAGATACTGTGCCATAAAATCTTACGCTCATCCCAGCAACACTCAATGGCGGAAGCACCGCAGCCTTAGAAGATCAGTTGAGAAAGGCAGGGCTGAAAATGCGTGTGACTGTAGATGCGGCTTAATGGTTGTCCTCCTGTGGTGCGCAACACAAGGGTACACAGGTTGGGAAAGGCAATTTGAGTGAGAAGTGGGAAGGGTGGAACCTATAGCATGTCTATTCGGTCGAGTATTTTGGAAAACGGCACGCCGGGCTCCTGCGCCCAATTTGCAGAAACGCGGCAGTTGGTTCGGTTGCTCCCCACTATGATTCTGCGGCCACCGCCGCGATCAGAGCCTTGATGTATCCAAACGAAAAGGCAAAGGCCTGCAGGCCGCCGCTATCTCCCTGGATCTTGGGTACGTGATCAGGCATGATCATGCCATCGTATTCGATCTCCCTGTACATCCTCATGGCCTGGAGCATGTCGATGTCGCCGTCGTCGATGAAGGTCTCCTGAAAATTGAGGAAGCCACCTCTGATGTTGCGGAAGTGAACATTGAAGATCTTCCCGCGGCTGCCGAAGTATCGGATAACCTCGTAAATCTCTTTCCGCGGATTCCTCAGCATCTCCGCAACAGTTCCCTGACAGAAATTCAGGCCATGGTATCTGCTGGGCGTGATTTCGATGAATCTTTTGAGCCCCTCCACGCTCCCGAGCACGGTAGATACGCCCCGATAGCCTTTGTCCGGCGGCATGCCCGGGTCGTGGGGATGGCAGGCCATCCGAACTTTGTATTCTTCGGCGACCGGAATGACTCGCTTCAGGAAGTAGGTGATTCTCTCCCAGTAGATGTCGGCATCCACGGGGCCGGCTTCGGTGAGCGGCGGCTCCTGCAGCGCCTTGTCGTAGACGAACGTACTGTAACTCGCACCGCCCCGGCCGGGTGTGGATCCGGTGCGGACCACACCCAGGATGCTCAAGTTGTACTTCAACGCCGGGATGCCGGCGCGAGCGGCATTCCTGATCATCTGGCAGATGTCGTCGATCTCACGCTCCCGGTCGGGGCTTTTCCCGAGCAGGATGTTGGGATTTTCCACCCGCGTAATGAAGTTCGAGCTCAACGGCAGGGGGATCATGTCGAGGCGTATGCCAAACGACTCCACGTGTTCCCGAAGCTTCAGCAGGCCTTCCACAGACCAGCGCTCATCCATCCGCGCTGAAGGAAGAGGAGCGCAAATATTGGTTACTCCAAAGGCGGCCAGTGCGCGGAGGATTTCATTCGAGGCGCCGTGTTGGGTTCCGACTTTCATCAGCGCTTTACGGGGAGCGGATGCTTTAGTCTTCTGCCCGTTGGGACCGGCGGTGCCTGCGTTCAGCCTTCCTTCGTCGATCGAGAGTGTGGCTGTGGCAGTACCGCAGATTCCGACGGCGCGCACGAATTGTCTGCGATCCATACTAATCTCCCTTCACGGTCACTTTCGCATCAATGTGCCATGCATCAGGCGGTGCTTCCATCATCAAATGTTGTTACGCCGCCAGGGGCATTCCCACAGCATCGGCACTGACCCAGATAGTGCAGTCTGCAAACACGAACATAATCTTCGCCGATGTCAAAAAAAACTATCCTCGACGAGAAGATTCCCCTCAACGTCAGCCCCAGCTTGGTCAACCCCGCCTGCAGGGCTGGTGTACTGACTTTCCGTCCGAATCTCAATGCCCGGTGAGGCCTCACAACACTTGATGGCGGAAAAACCTTTGAACAAACCAATACATCTAGTCGATGGATTGGGCCAAGCAGGGGGGAGAACTTCCAGAAGACCCTGGCATTTGGCATTGGACAACTTGGCAGGGCCGCCCTACACCTTACACCTGGGACGCCGAGAACCGGCTGATCAAGATCGAAGCAATTGTGAGTTTTCGATGGACGTGTACGCCTACTGAAAAATCACCTATGGGGGATACCAAGGAATACAACCCTTGTCTAAGCTCCAGCTGCTCGTGCCTTCCCTTTCGGAGTGATATTCCCCTGGCCCGCAGAAGTCAACTTTTTCGTCACGAACAGAATCACCGAGCCCACTAACCATCCGCCGATTGTGACCACAACGCTTGCGATCACCAGATGAGCTCCCGCATGACCCCAGGTTCTTCCACCATATTCGGAAAGGGTGTAGATGTTGTCGTGCCCAGTAACAATCGCCAGGGCCACCGCAGCAGCGCTGAACACCTGTGCAACAAGGCTCTGGATTGCCACCAACGGCAGCAGTTCCTTGTAGCTGCCAAAGTTTCGCGTGTGCACCCAAATCGATACGATGACAAGCCCAATCAGCGCCGAGACTGTTAAGCTGATGTACTTCACACCCGATGCCGAGACGCCAGCCAGCGAAAACGAAAGCCTGGCCACGCCAACGACTAGGATGAACACTAGAATCGGTGTCTGAAAGCGAACGTACTCAGAGACACTCTTGCCGTAGATCGCCATTTCACGTCTCCTTCTTGAAGGATTAGAGAATACTGGTGAGCGGAATCTTACCACCAAATACCAGAGGGGGAACAGGCAGAAGATTGACATCCACAAACCGTAGACCCTCCATTGGGATTTCCCAAAGAGACCCTGCAGGCGATGCAGTGCCTAGAGTTCCAAGACCTTCTCTGTGGCAGCGACTATAACTGCCATGATGATTCGGTAGGCGTCCGCACGCCCACCGAAAAGCTACAGATTCCTAGCCATCGAAGCGTTTCAATCATGGGCAGCAGTGTGGATGGAACAGGCTCAACAATCAACGATTTTCAAGCCGATGAAATTTTGGCGAGGGTGAGAAAGGCGGCGTTTTGAAGCAGCAACAGCTTCCGGGTTTCATCTTCAGCACTGGTCTGATAAGCGAAGTGGAGGGCATTGGTGGAGGTCACCGCGTGCAGTGCCACCA
>JBGPHY010000742.1:0-3244 GCA_041484625.1 Terriglobia bacterium
ACCTTGCCAAAGGAGGGCCCGTGCCGGAAGGGCCCGTGGGCGGGGGGACAGGGATGATCTGCCACGAATTCAAGGGGGGAACCGGCACCAGTTCCCGGCGCGTGGAGAGCGCCTTGGGAGCCTTCACGGTTGGCGTGCTGGTGCAGGCCAATTACGGCGTGCGGGGAGAGATGCGCCTCGGCGGCCTGCCCATTGGCAAAGACTTGCGAGAGGTGCCTCTGCCCGTGGTCCATGACATCCCGTCTTCGACAAGGCCTTTAGCAAGGGCAGCCACCCCTGACCGGGAGACGGGATCTATCATCGTCATCATCGCCACTGACGCTCCGCTGAACGCTACCCAGTGCCAGCGCATGGCCCGTCGGGCCTCGGTGGGGATCTCACGCATGGGCGGAAAGGGAGGCAATGGTTCCGGCGATATCTTCCTAGCCTTCGCCACCGGAAATCCTGGAGCCTTCAGCTTTGAGGGGATAACAACCGTGAAGCAGTTCCCGAACGAAGGCATGAACCCGTTTTTCACCGCGGTGGGCGAAGCCACGGAAGAGGCCATCTGCAATGCCCTGGTGGCCGGGCGGGATATGACCGGCATCCAGGGCAACTCCGTGCGCGGTCTGCCCAAGAAGGAGGTCCAGGACTTCTTGAGGGAGCATCGACTGTTTGAGTGAACTTGAGTTCCTCGACGCCCTTGTCCTTTCTGATTTGCCAGTCGATTGAGTTCTCCTTAACGGCATATGTCAGAGGTTGCGGCGCGGCCAAAGAACAACTTATAAAAATCGGGCATGACCGTGAAAAGGCGCTGTACATGGCGCAGTCGGAGAAGTTCTCTGACTACTGCAGCTAAACGGCCAAGCAGGAGCCGGTGTTGAGAATGATCAACCCCTACTATGCGGGAAAGGATCTCCAAATGCATCCGACTCCAAGAATCGGGGCCGGTAATGCGGAACCTTAGGCGCCTCGTAGTCCATCAGCAACGGAGGTGGCGATGAAGGTCACGGAAATCTGGAGATATCCGGTCAAGACAATGTCCGGCGAGAAGCTGCAACAAGTGATCATCGGGCCGCTCGGCATCGAAGGCGACCGAGTCGTACACGACGAGGACGCCCAGGAGCGGGTGATCACCTCGCGCTCCCATCCGCGTTTCCTGGGTCATAAGGGTACACTCGGGCTGGATGGCGAACCGCTGGTTGACGGCCGGCCTTGGAACAGTCCGGAAGTCGCTGCCGACGTTGTGGACATTGTCGGGCCAGGCGCTAAGCTAGTGCGCTGGGACGGCGTAGAGCGCTTCGACGTGCTGTCCTTGCTGGTGGCCACCGACGGCGCCATCGCTGCCTTCGGTCACGACCATCGCCGCTTGCGACCCAACATTGTGATCGGCGTCGTCGAAGGGTTGGCCGAGCGCGAGTGGCCAGGCGGTCGCCTGAGCATAGGCAAGGTGCTCATCGGTGTCCAGGATTTGCGTCTGCGCTGCATCATGACCGCATACGATCCGGACACGCTGGTCCGGGACAAGGAAATCACCCGTGACATCTACCGGCGCTTCGGCGGCAAGCTCGCGCTCAACTGTCTTGTGATCGAAGGTGGTGAAATCACCGTGGGGGATGAAGTGCAACTGTTGCGTGGCCATCCTTAGATAAGATGCTGGAAAGGTGGGCATAACCACATCAGCCATTATTATCATTTGTTCATTTGTGCTTCTTGGCTGAATCCCAATCCCTTTCACTTGCTGGTCCCGGTGGATCCCCATCTTATGAAAACGCAACTAAAGTGTTAAACATAAACAGACACAAACCCTGTATAATAAACATATTACATAAAGAGAAATGGGGTATGACTGATGGGAATGTCTGCAATTGGGATTCTTTAACCCCTAAAATGGGAAGAAGAAAATATAACTGGACCGAGCGGGTCTAATAACCGGCCTGACGGGCTCGCAAGAATCTCGGCAGTTCAGCCTGAAGGTGAGACTACGTCCATAGAGGACCTCTACATAAAGGAGAAATGACCGTGGTGAATAAAACCAGCTCTCACAAGCAGAACTCAGCTAGGGTTGCATCCAAGCGCGGCCTCCGGAGCAGAGGCAATTCAACCAAACAGCCTTCGAGCCCTCGCTCACCGGGGCTGCGTGAACAGTTGGAGCAAGTTGCTCATGGCCTGTTCCATGTAAGCGAAGCAGATTACCCTTATAGGTTCTTCTCTCTCCCCTCCGAGAGTGAGAAAGACCTTAGTGCGCAGGGATTTCTTATTCGACTGGGCGTGTCGCAGCAGTTTACGGATGAATTCAACGTGCCCACCGATAAGCTGGTGTCTGAAATGGCGCTTGAAGACTTCTTTCCTACTATCGATGTCTTGGCGGACTATTACGGAAGTGGTAAGAGCGATCCAAAGGTCGTGTCAGTGTGGAAGCGATATCAGAAGCTAGAAGCGCTCCTCAAGAAGCATCTGAGAGGCGTGAGGGTGATCAGAGTCGGTTCTGTTGAGGTTCGCTCTTATATTGCCGGCCTCGACAAGGATGGCAATATTGCCGGACTTTTGACGACCTGCATCGAGACCTAATACACGGTTGTTAATATTTCAATCGCCGGAGAGGAGCCGAAAAAGCTAGTGCACCTGACCTTCCAGGGCAAAAAACAAAAAATGAAAAAACGGGGTCGGACCAAGCAAAGCAGCTGATTCATTTGAATCCCATTTGAAAGGGCCCTGGTCAAAGGAAGGGGTGATGACGGAAATCGAAACCATCGGAGACCCGCCCTTTTCCTGAATGCACCTTTCGTTGGTCAGGCGCAACTACTATTATTATAATTCCTGCTATCTGCGAAAGAGATCAAAAATCAATGATCTCGGGCTGCAAACAGCAAGTCTGACCTTTCGATCTCAACTCGCTTGGATATCTGTTCTGGTGCGCCAACTCAAACATTCGTGATCATGGTCTCAGTCATTATCATCACCCGGAACCGACCGAAACTGTTGGAGGATTGCCTCAAACGTGTGACCGCTCAATCATACAGTCCCTTTGAGGTCATTGTGGTCGATTCATCTCCTAAGTCCCGTTCCGAGCAGCCTGCCAGCAAGTGTGGAAAAGCGAGGTTCTGCTTCCTCTCCAACGGCGGGAATCGGATGACCGGTTCCAGAAAACCTGGGAATCCAGACAGCTTCCGGGCAAATCCTGGCATTCCTGGATGATGACAGCATGGTGGCAGACGACTGGCTGGCCCAGCTCATTTCCAGTTATAACGATCCCCGTGTGGGC
>JBGPHY010000743.1:0-3243 GCA_041484625.1 Terriglobia bacterium
CCTATTAACTCAAGTGATTCGAGTCTCTGCCCTACCCCCAGGTTTCCGCTTACAGAAACGAACTCAACCACGGCTCGCTTTCCCTCGGGAACTAGAAACTGCTGGTTGCTGGCGAGAAGAAAATCGGCGCCTTCATACGGCATTCCGTCAGGAATTTCGATAGATGCATGACACCAGAAAGGGTGCAATGCCGGATTGTCCGCATTTCGCACAGGCACCGGGCTGTTCGTGTCGATCTTGAATGTCGGGACTCCATTTATATTGACGTTCCATACGCCACTTTGTTGAGCCTGCACCGGCAATGGGGTGTTGGTGACGTTGACCCCTCCCGTGACACCGACATTTCCTGTGACAGGCATGGGCAGTGGTTTCACGATCTCTACCTTGGTTGAGGTCAGGCCAGGTGTTCCCTGGGTGACACCGGGTGGCCCTTGGGCGATCGTGCGGTCGGTAGGGAGCAGGGCCAGGCTGATACCGAAGATCGCAACGACGACTGCCACAATGGTTGACTGACTGACTGAGTCTTCTCATTTTAATTCTTCTTTCTCAAAAGGAACGATTTTCAGAAGAGTGGGACATGGGTTTATTCAAGTTCAACACCGCGGATGAAATTGACAGTGATAGCCACGGCGAGCGTCCCCTGCGAACCGCGAGTTTTTCGTGGGTTCACCAGCCCACGCTTCCCGCAAACAGCGCGGTCGGCGTGGCTACCCAATCTGGATTTTCACAGTAGCCTTTCATCCCCCTTCGAGGGGCACCACATACCAGGAAAATGGGGCCTTGCGGCCCTGGGCCAATCACACTGTAACACCTCAGGGAATCACATTCGCCCTCGTTCTCGTCGCCTTCGGGATTTCTCTTGTCGAGGACGAGCACGACGATGAGAACGATTTTCAAGAAGGACGGACCTCTACAAAACTCAACCCGACGCGACGTGACAATTTCGAATTAGTAACTCCATTTGCAAAACGGGACATCAAGTCAAAACCGGATCTAGTCGGCCAATCCTGCTCAGGGGGATCCCCGTCGGGGTAATGACCATAAGCCGCGTGACCAGAATAGCTTTACTCAGGTTGACACTGACCTCTGCTGTGCGCAACTTTTCCATCGGCTTGGTGTTTAATGTGACTAAAGGAAGTTTGGAACGAAGGAAGCGGTAGTGATGGATGCAGCCGCAGCCTGATTTCCCGGCTCAGATTCCAAAACTTTAAGGAGAAACTCATGAAAAGCAAAAAGTTCTTTATGGGATGTGTATTATTTCTTACCTTGATCCTTCCTGCGATTGCCCCCGCACAGAACTTTAGGGATCTGGTCCAGGAACGAGTCCTCAATCGCCTTCGATTTTGGGCGGTCCACAGCTCGGTGATCAGTCAGGATGGGACTTTCGTTAAGCTTTTCCGACAGAGTGCATCGACCGACACTAGTTCAACATCCAGTAATGATGTAACGGCTAGTTGGAGTTTCCAGGTGATCCCGCTTGCCGGGGATTCCCATGACTTGGCACTGCCGGGTTTCCCTTCCCACAATGTATTTGGCGAAAGTAATTACTTGTTTGTCACTATCCCGGATCCGGTGGCTTGGAAGAACCGAGAGGCTGGGAAACTCCCGGCAAATGCCAAAACAAAATTGTATATTATCTCGAGTCCTTATGACGACGCGGCTTTGAAGTCTGCTGTCACAGTTGACATTACTGGATTTGTTGGCTCGCTCCGCGTCAGGGACATTGGCAGCCAGGTGTTAGCGTACATGACGGTCCGCAACTTGAAAGATAATCCTTCCCTGGATACCGAAGAAAGCGAGCTGGATCATCACCTGCTCGTAGTCAGTTCCTCAGGAGAGATCGTAAAAGACGTGGAATTGAAGATGAGCCCCGGTAAAGGTATCGGCAATAATGGGTAGACTATAGGAAAGATGACTCTTTGGGCGTCGGCAGTCTGAGCAGTCTCGTCACGTATAAAGTCCAGGAGTTCCCAATTGGCCGGGTGTTCCTGGACTTTCTCTAATCCTCCAATTCCTTCAATTTCAGTTGTCTGGTGCCGGCATCTTCCTCAACTGCCCTCCTCACCCCCAAGACACCAAGACCGAAAGTGAAATCATACCGAGTGCCCCAACACCACCGTGTGAGGGCCGCTGGGGACAGGATGTGATCTAATACCGTCAAAGCCTGCCTCGCGGTACATTGCTTCCAATTCGCGGAAAGTGTAAGCATCACCTGAGGTGGTACTCGCCAACATGACGAGGCTAAAGGAAGCAGCCATAGGCGGCGAAATGCGGTCTTCATTGGGCACAAATTCCAGCGCTGCAGCCCGGCCTCCGGGTTTCAACGATGCGTGCACTTTTTTCAGCAGCCCAATACAGGTAGGCGTGTCAAAGTGGTGCAAGAAGTTAGTCAGCAGAACAATGTCATACGGCCCACCATAGTTGACATCAAATGCACTTCCCGGCAGTGTGTCGTAGCGTTCCATGACTCCAGCCTTGCGCGCATTGGCGCGGGCGACTTCCAGCACCGAGGCCCAGTCAAGGGCCGTAATGCGTGCCTGGGGGTTTTGTTTGGCGATTTCGATGCCGAACAGGCCATGGCCTGCGGCGATATCGAGCACGTGCATTGGGCCGGCAAGCCCGTCAAGTAAGATAGAACCTAGAGGTGCCGCCATGGGCGCCATCATCGGCGCCATGCTGTGCGCAAACTCCACCCAGACCGGGTTCTCCGGTTCCACCGTACCTGCTCCCGGAAGAACCGTGCGCCCGCTTCGGACAATATCAGCCAGGTGCAGGTACGGTTCGCGCATTGCCGGGTTGCTGAGGAAACGTGCTGTGGAGGCGATACAAGCCGGAGAATGCGGGTCAAGGAACAGGGCACTGCTGGCCGTGTGCAGGTAACGACCGTTTTCCTTGGTCAGTAACCCGATAATGGTCAGGTAGTCACACAAGATACGAATGCCTCGCTCAGAAGCCGCACACCTGCCGGCCAGCGAAACAACGTCGCTCAGCCCTTCGCCGATGGCTCGAAACAAGTCGAGTTCTATGGCTGCACCAAGCGCCGCCGAACGTTGATAGGCAGTAAGGGTGTCGAAAATGAGTGCGGGCGAAGGTGATGCGGCAGGCTTAGCCCCAGTCTCCATTGCAGACCTCCCAGGACGAGTTCGAGCTTAGATTTCTAAATGTACAACATCATAACATCAGATCCTCATCTCGTGAAGCGGAGTCTTTCTTGAAGGACGTGGACTTAGAAACTATATTTCA
>JBGPHY010000744.1:0-3240 GCA_041484625.1 Terriglobia bacterium
CACCTTCGCCTGTCGTCAGATTCTTAGTGGCATAGAAGCTGAAAGCGACGACATCGCTGCGGTACCCGGACTCTGGATTTCCAGCCCCAATCGGGAATGCCCGATAATGCGAACCAACGGCATGCGCCGCATCTTCCACTACATAGAGATTATGTTGCCGGGCCAGAGACCAGATCGAATCCATTTCGCAAGGCAGTCCTCCGAGATGAACAGGGATAATCGCCCGGGTTCGAGGCGTGATTCGACTGGCAACTGACTGGGGGTCGATATTCCCGTCCGCCCCCACGTCAGCCAATACGGGCGTGGCCCCAACCTGGATAATTGTGTTTACCGTCGCGCAGAAAGTCAGGGGCGTGGTAATCACTTCTTCTCCTGGTCCGATTCCCAAGGCTGCTAGCGCCAGGTGAAGACCGGCGGTACAGGAATTGACCGCCAACGAAAAAGGCGCGCCTGAGTAGGTCTGAAACTCTTTTTCGAACTGGGTGGTCTGGGGACCTGTCGTCAACCAGCCGGACTTCAAGGTCGCGACTACCTCTTCGATTTCTTCGTCTCCGATCGACGGAAGGTTGTAGGGGATGAACGACAATTGGGTCATAATTAACCTTCCGGTTGGCCTTTTGGCTTAGCCCCCCTTACAGAGACACATAAGGGACCTTTAGCACTCATAGCAATTCTGAGACCTTTCAGTAAATCATTAAATTTAAAATAGTTATGAAACAAAAGGCATCAAAATGCCTTGACATTTGCCACTTTGTTACTCTTTATTGGGAAAACACGTTCCCAACTTGGACGAGGAGTGTCAATGCCAAGAAGCGATCGTCACTTATCCAAATGCTTTCAATGCAGTGGCGATGTGAGTGGTTGATACTGGATACAGTAGAAAGTGAAGACCAATCAAAGGGAGCGGCTCTGCCGCCCGATGTACGAAACGCCGCAGACTTCCCGTCGGGAAGCACCCCATTACTCTCACAATGGCTGGCTTTGCCGCACCTTGGGGCACGGCATAGCCGCCGGCCGCTACGTGCAAAGGTCGCAGCAGCTCGGGGAGGAAGGTAACTCCCTTCCGCACATCAAGTGGCAGAGTCGCAAGGATACACACGCCACTTTCAATTACCCTGCCAACAGAGGACCTCTTGACCGAGACCTGCTGCATTCATCAACCCGTGATGCCAACCACTTTGGATTTGAAAGCCGCTTCCTTGACGAGAGGATTCCTGGCCTCCCCCTCTCCGGTTGAACGTTCATTCACGACGCGGGTGGACGAAGGTTGGGCATGAACCATCGTCAGAGGACTCAGCTTGGCTTCCGGAACAATCTTCGACAGCAGGGACAAAATCCCCTCGACATAACGCTGTTTTAAGGATTCATCGAGTCTCTTAATTCGGCTGAACAGGAGATCTTTTTCCAAACCATCCGAATTCCAGACCGTGATCTTCTTATTTTCCGTCGAGACAATTCCCTCACCATGCCAGTAAAGCTCTTCATGGAGCTTTTCACCCGGCCGCAACCCTGTGAAGATAATATCGATATCCTTATCGGGCTCGAGCCCGGAGAAACGAATCAGGTTCTTGGCCAAGTCCAGAATCTTGACTGGTTCTCCCATGTCAACGAGAAAGACTTCACCGTCTTTGGCCATGGTGCCGGCGATCATGACCAACTGAACGGCCTCAGAAATGGACATAAAATATCGTGTGGCCTCAGGGTGAGTGACGGTGACAGGTCCACCAGAGGCAATCTGTTTTTTGAACAGAGGGATGACACTTCCATTACTCCCGAGGACATTGCCGAAACGCACTGCTACGAACCGGGTGGAATTGCCCACCAGCCCTTCAATGATCATCTCAGCGACCCGCTTGGTGGCTCCCATAACGTTGCCGGGCCGGACCGCCTTGTCAGTGGAGATGAGGACAAATTTCTCCACGCCATACTTGCAGGCCAACTTGGCCACATTCAGCGTCCCAAACACGTTATTTCTGACCGCTTCAACGGGCTCCCGTTCCATCATGGGGACATGCTTGTAGGCGGCCGCATGGTAAATCAGGTCTATGTCGTTTTCCCGAATGACACGCCCGAGTTTCTCCTGGTCCAGAATATCTCCCAAGACGGGGAGGAACCGCAATTCCGGATAGTCCCGTTTCAAATCCAGTTCAATCTCATACAGACTGCTCTCGTACCGCTCATACAGGACCAGTATTTCAGGATTCAGCTGAGCCACCTGGCGGCACAATTCCGACCCGATCGACCCGCCGGCTCCGGTGACCAGGACTGCTTTCCGCTGAATCTCACGCTCGAGCACCTTGCGGTCTGAATCCCTGCAGAACTTGATCACGCCCCTTCCCAGCAGTTCTTCGCAGGAAACATCTCTGAGTTGGCTGACGAACTTCTGGTCGCTGATCAGGTCAACAAGACCGGGCAATACCAGAGTCTGTGCCGGCATGCTTTCAGCAATCGTCTTGATTCGGACAATGTCCTTGTAGTCTCCCGAAGGAATGGCGATGATGATTTCGTCAATTCCTAGGCGCTCCACCAGTTGGGGAATCTCTTCAGTGTTGCCCAGGACAGGCACCGTCATAATACTGGTGTTTCTCTTGTAGGGATCGTCATCCACACACCCAGAGACATGGATCCCAAGCTGACTGTTGGATTGAATCTCCTTCAGTAGCAGGAAAGTTGCCTTCCCTGCACCTACGATTAAGACATCTTTTTGTCTCTTAAGTTTCTTAACGTCTTCTTTCTCGCGCGTTTGATGATGGTAACGGACCATCAGACGAGAGCCGCCGGTGAGTATGATGAAGAGCAAAGGCTCAATGATCAAAACCGATCGAGGCAACCCGGACAAATGAGACACAAAGACCAGGGTAACAATGATGCCAAGGGATCCGGCGACCGTCGCTTTGATGATCCCGACCAGATCCTGGACACTGGCGAACCGCCAGGAACTCTGGTGTACACGGTAGTAATGGCAAGTGGCCAGCCGCCAGAGTAGGTGGAGGGGCAAGGCTGCGATGAAAATGGGAAAAGTGTCTTTCGGCAGTTCCAGCTCAAAGCGGAGGAGGAAGGCCGATACATAAGCAACCAAGGCGACGATGAGTTGGAAGCACATGACAAGCCAGATCCGGTACCTCATTAAAGTTGGCTCTACTTTTCCGTTCTTGCTCTTTTGATTTCTATCCAGAACCGACCCGTTGATCCCTACCAAGGTAACCCCCTATTCAAGTGAGGAACCCTACTTATGTTTCA
>JBGPHY010000745.1:0-3234 GCA_041484625.1 Terriglobia bacterium
GTATTCGAACGCACCAATATCGAAGGCAGCGTCTTGCGGTCTTGTAACTTCATTAAAATCGTTCGGAACTTCACTGATTGTCATCCCCTTGTCAATAGCAGGACTATCGGCTGAGAGAGCAAAGTTGAACCCAAAGGCTCCTATAAACAAAGGATTTGTAAAGAGGTTATTGGAGATAGAAGCGGTTCCTGTCTCATCATCAATGCTATCGGTCGAGTTCTGATAGCAAATGTTGTTTCTGACTATGGCGCTACCATCGGTCCTGATTCGAATGGCAATGCCAGTGTTGTTGTAAATAGTGTTGTTATAAATCTTGTTTCCACTTGCTCCATAGTATGCTATCCACATCCCGCCGGTCCCGGAAATGTGCCTTCCGTTGCCATACACGACATTATTGTAGGCATAATTGTTTGAACCAGATCCAAGGAGGACGCCAAAGGAATCATTATCGTGAATAGTATTATTGCGGATGACGTTATTGTTGTTGGTACCTGATGAAGTGAAGATATGGATACCGTGACCCGTGATGTCGTGAATATTACAGCGCTCAACAAGGCTATCATGCGCAACAATATAGATACCATGATCCTGATTGCTGTCGCTGCGGCCACCATTATGTATATGGAGATTGATATATTTAAGGTTAGAATTCAATCCTGCCCCCTGGTTACTGCTAGAAGTCCAATGGCATTTGAGGATTTCTCCGTTTTGCGCCGTCACATAATGAGATCCAACCGTGCTTCCACCTATCCGGAGACCGCAATAGGTTGCATTGCTACCATCAATGGTTAATCCATCTAGCGTGATGTAGCTACGGTCATATATTGACCAAACGTCTCCGATGCTATTTAACCCGTTCACGATCACCTTTTCGCCGGAAGCGGCCTTGATAATCGTGCGTTGGGTCTCGGACAGGCCGGAAGGGATAGCGTCAGATTGGACACCTTCCGTGTATGTTCCCCCCTTGATGATGAGCATGTCACCTCCAGATAGGCAGGCCAAACCTGAGCTGATTGTCAACTTAGGGGTCGAGGCCGACTGTGCCTGGGAGCAGGTGTTGCTGTCGCGGCCAGTCTTGGCGACATAGTAGGTGGCGCCTTGAGCCAGCACCGGGGTTATTACGAATGAGATTAGAAGTAGTAAACGATTCATGATAGCTCCTTGTAGCCAGGCCGTCTTCAGAAGCCTGGAAGTCCTTTCAAACCTTCAGTATCTCGGCAAAATCAAGGGCAAAAAAGAAGTGTATCATATTCCAGCCGCCACTCCACCAATCTGCCAAAACGTAATAACGGCAAAATATGGGAAGATCTTTAGCTAGATCTTCATGAAGGCGAATCACTCGCGAAGGGGAAAAAACGATAAGACGCGATCTGAGGCTAACCTGTGTTGGGACAGGTAGTTACCTCGCACGAGGAAGGTTGGGATGGCACGGCGTGGCACACACATTGTTCTTAGCTATCACAAGCATCGTGCTACGCGGCCCCCTGCCTTCCTGAATAGGCCGTTATCAGTTCATTATAGAGTTCGACGAGGCGGTCGACTGTTTTCCGGGCGTTAAGATGTTCCAAGGCGAATGCGTGTCCAGCCTCTCCCATCCGAGCGCATCTTCCTGGGTCACCTAGTAGTGTCACCAAAGCATCAGCTAGCCTGTCGATGTTTCCTTGGTCGACCAGAAGGCCGGTCTTCTCATGTTCGACAATGTCAGGGATTCCACCCACGCGAGTGGCCACAACCGGCAGACCGCAAGATAAGGCTTCCGTCACGCAATTCGGTGTGCCCTCCCCATGGCTGGGCAGGCAGAGGAGCCGGGACTGCCGCATCAGGTCCGCAACCATGGGAGGAGGCAAAGAACCGGTCAGCGTGATGGAGCTGTCAACCCCCAGAGCATGAGCCTCCCGCAGGAAAAGCCCGTTGGTAAGATCCGGACCCACCACGGTCAATGAGGCATCCGGGCAGGCGAGCTTCACCTTCGACCAAGCGGAAAGGAGATCGAAGGCGCCCTTGGCTTTTTCTATCCGCCCGACGAAAAGCACACCTGGATTTGAGGTTCGTTCATGTGGCGGAAAGAATCGCGTCTGGTCCACACCCCGAAGGAGGGTCTCGCAGCGGCCTCGCGGCTCTGCATGCTGTCTTAGACTCCTTTCCAGTGAGCGACTGACGGGCAGGTTGAGGTCTGCGAAACGGAACGAATCGCGGCAAAGCTGCCATCCCTTGCGACGGTGCTCGAGGATGCGGTGGACCTCAGAACCCTGATAAGTCACTACGCAGGGGATGTGGTGTAGCCTGGCTGCACAGATGGCGGCCCAGGCACTGACATTCCCCGAGTTCGCATGGATGATAGAGACGGGATGCGTCAGGGTGAACCGCGCGACCGTCTGATTGACGATACGGCGCCATTGGACCACTGTCCAACGCTGCAAGAGAGTCCCCGGCAGTTTAAAGTATCTGGGAAAGAGCACCTCGCAACGGCCTTCAACCATCCGATAACGATCCGGCAATGACCCTTTCTCGGCAGCGCGGCGGAATTGCCCCATGAATGGCGGCACAGCAGTGGTTGGAGACAGAACCGTCACCCGTTCTATCTGCGTGCGCTCGCACAGCAAACGCACCTGTTCCCCTATGAAAGGGGAGCGATAGGGGTTTTCTGGAGAAGGGAAACTGATTGCAACAAATAAAACGTGCACGGAGTATCACTACTCCCAGGGCGAAACCACAGGGCTTGCCTCACCAGCGATGAACAGATCCGTCTCCCGAGCAAATCGGATGTCGGCATGATCATTCGGAAGCGCTTTTCCGATTTATCTGAACAAATTGTCTCTTACGTCGAAACCCACAAAACGTTTGCCACCAGGTTTACTTTCTCGCAGGAGGCTCATCTGAGGCCTTTTTTTGTAGCTGGCGTGACAGGCGCTGGCAAGAACATACGCTAGTACAATCCAAAGCAGCTTGCTGCCAATCATGGTTCCTTTCAGGTTATTGATGAGCAGGCAAAGGAGCATGGCCAACGGCAAGACGCCTTGAAGGCCGTCCCGCGCCCTCCATGCCGCCCGCAAGCAGAGCCAGAGCCCAATGAAAAAAGGAATGGCGCCCAATATCCCTGTCTCGGTCAAGACCCAGAGATACAAGTTATGCGTATCTCTGTTGCGAAGGCCGAGCCGAGCCCCGAGCTCAGCAGTATGGGTTGCGGGCCCCCAGCCAAACAGGGGCCTCTCCAGAACCATGTCCAATGCATTA
>JBGPHY010000746.1:0-3219 GCA_041484625.1 Terriglobia bacterium
GCCCGGAACGAAAATCATCGATCTTACGGCGATCTCTCAAGGCGGCATTTGGACGGAAGAACAGATTGTAGGCTACGACTACTGGTGGAAAAAACCGACTCGTGTACGGATTATCTCGCTCCATCAGGGAGACCATGTTGTGATCCGCCTGCACAGCCCCGATGTTCACCACAGCTTCCGAATTCCTGATCTGCATATTGGACCAGTAGACGTGCATGCCGGGCACACCGTGGAGGTGAAATTCGACGCTGACCGCGCGGGTGTGCTGAATTTTCTCTGCGTGCAGGTGTGCGGCCGGGACCATTCCCATCTGGAAGGATACTTTCTGATAGCAGCGCGCCAGGGAGCGGAAAACCAGAAACAAGGTTTGTAAAGGATCGCGGCTGAGGAGAGGAAAGATCAGACATGATAGCTGACGGAATCGAGCGGTTTGCCGTTCTCGAAGGACTCACGCCGGAAGAGTCGGACACTATCGTGCGGCGCTGCGGGATCATCACCGCCAAGAAAGGAGAAAAGGTCTTCGAGGAAGGAAAACATGCATCCTCTCTGTTCTTGGTGCGCTCCGGCAGTATCAAGCTTCGGTTCAAGGTGGTGTACTTCAATGGCGTGGTCGAGATTCCTTTGGAAAGTGTAGGGGCAGGAGGCGTGTGTGGCTGGTCTGCCATGATTCCTCCGCACAGCTACACACTCACTGCCTGCGCGACCGAGGATTCCGAGCTTCTCCAGATCAAACAAACCGACCTGCAGGATGTGTGCGAAGCCAATGCCCACTTGGGCTACATCGTGATGAAGAACATCGCCCGGATCATTGGTGAACGATATGAACTCGCTCGTCAGATCCTGGTCGGGGAAATCCAGCGGGATCTCAAGAGAAAAGAAAATAAAGGGCTTTGGAAGGATGCCTAACCCTACAGGATTTGAGGAAAAAGGAACCTTACATGAGTTTCAAGGATCTGCAACCCAAGATTGATTACATCTTCTGCGATGAATGCCAGGAGCACGTGCCCTGTATTCGCCTGGAGCCTGGGGTGTGGGAGGTGCAGTGTCCCCGTTGCGTGGGAGAGTGCGCTCTTTGCGGCTGCCACCTCACGGGCTTCTGCTTCGGAAAAGGAAATGCTCCCGTAAAGACCCATATATACCTTGTCAAGCCGCATGCAGGCACCGCAAAGCCGCAACAAGATCGGAACTTATGAATCGTCCTTTACCGTTGGTGAATTAACTCCAGGTCAAAGAGAACATCTTCCGTTCCCTTGATCTCGACTGGCTGTGACATAGGCTTGAACCGCTCATGCCAAACCGTTACCGTATAGCTGCCGGGAGGGAGTTTCTTGAGGCTGTAGCTTCCATCCTTGGTCGTGACGGTAAAGTAAGGCGTCTCCAGCACGAGGACGTAAGCCGACATCTCGGCGTGGATATTGCAAAGCAGCGCCACCTCCCCGGGCTTATCGAAAATCACCCGGCGCGACGCTCCCCTCGGATAAATTCCCAAATTAAACAGTTTGGCCGGTGAGACTGAAAATACATTGTGGCGCACTTCATCGCTATTGGGAAACAGGACCGTGGTCCCCAAGACTACCGGCAAAACGTGAGGGACGAAGGTCAGGTTGACTTGGTCCAAGACCAAGGGGTCTTGAGGAGGAGGAATCTTCTCTCCCGGCAACTTTTCAGCGTAGATGACTGCATTGTTATAGTCGGCCAATCCCCGGCACTTGATCTTGCCGCTGATCGTGCCGGCCCGCAAAACTTGCGAGGCCAAAAGCAAAATCAACGCGCAGAGAATTCTTTTCATGGTTTTCTCTAAGAGAGCAAAGACGGAATCCTTTGAATCTGGAGCCGCTCTTGTCTTGTTTTCAACATTAGTAAGCAAAGTCCAGGCGGAACTGGAAACGCGAGTCATTGCCTCTGTCATAGCGCCGGTAGTCGCGGACCGGATCGGTTTTGCTGTTTCGGCTTAGCACTCCCTCCACAGAAAACCGGACATTGGCCCGGGCCAATATGGAAGTATGTACTGTAGTCCGATTGAAGGCGACTCCGAAATTTGGATTCAGATTCTCGAAGCGTACTGCGGGGATGAACCACGGGAAGAGCAGATAACGCGCCTCTAGCATCGAGATTACTTCATCAAAGTCACGGTGAATGCCGCGGATCCGGTCGCGATTGAGCTGCATGCCGGCCAAAATATTACCCTTGCCGATGTTGATCTCCACTTTGGCGCCGGTACGGTGGAAGGTATTGCCGTTTCTAGCCAGAATCTCCTCGTCTCTTTCGCCCACAAGTGTCGGGGCTATACCGCGGTAGTAGAACGCTCCGAGCGTGATATATTTGTCCAAGTAAGTATCGCCTTGGTTCAGCTCCTTTTCAGAAAGTCCCCCACCCAGCACGCCCATCCCGCCTATTTTGTAATTCGCGCCAAAATAAAAGTCCTTATTGGAATTGTTCTCGAAGTTGGTCCGGCCTTCGGTTCCCGAAGCAGCCTGCAGGCGGGCGTTGAATTGCTGCACCGCAACACCATAGGCGTCCGCCCCTATTGGGACGCCGTGATCACCTCCGTTTACCAAACCGCCGAACCACTCCAACCCACCTCTTCCAGCGGGCCCCTCCAGGTTTCCCCACACCTCAAAGCCTCGCTGGTTGGGGGCAAGTGAAAAAGAATTTCCCGTTGGAGGTACGCCGTAGGTATTGGAGAGGTATTCCATCGTGTGCATCAAGGTCAGCCGCGATGAAGTTAGAACCGCACGCGGTTCAAACAGTCCATAGGTTACGTTAAACTTGTGGCTGGGATGGTTGTACTGGAAAAAAGCACGCGGCAAAGCCTCTCCGAAACCTGTAGGGACAGTTCCCTCATCTATGATTTCCACTTCGGCAAAGAAAGAAAACGATTCGCCCAAGGTTCCTCCACCCAGCAGATAAAAATCGTCGAGACCATCAAACTCGTTGGTAATCCGGGCGCTGGGGTTGGCACGAAAATCAGAGCCGAGCCAAAACGCAGCTACTGAACCACCCGGTATGTCAGACGGCCAAGTGGATCTTGGAAACACTTTTTTCCAGGCCGGTGCTCCCAGACTGACGGGTTTGTCCTTGATAACAGCCTCGTCCTCTTTCGAAAAGCGATATCCGCTCGCCTTGAAAGCTCTCCCGAAGGAGTTTAGGACCGGAAAGGCTACGTGGCAGGTCGAACAACTGGTCTGATATTTGCGTGCGAAGGCTGGAATCGCCGCC
>JBGPHY010000747.1:0-3208 GCA_041484625.1 Terriglobia bacterium
AAGTAACGGGCGGTGGCGACCCTGGGGCGAGTGGCAGACGAGCAGAACCCTTAGGGCATTTTGGGCGGCATTCTCGCCGAAAATGGGGGGTCGCCACCGCCCGTTGCCCGTCCCGTCCCACGTCCCAGACAAGGCTGCAACTGCCGACTATATATGTAAGTTCCCGCATATTAGCGCTTCTTGCGAGGGACATGAACCGGGACAACGGCAGGGACAACTGTATGTTGGCCTGTTGTCCCTGAATCCCATCAATCAAGGTCACCAAATGCCGAGTAACTCTCTTTGATTTTGTACGCAACAAACGACGCTTTGACCGCACAGCTATGATCTCCGGATTCAGCGGGCAAAGGAGAAAGTACTCTCTCTTCTTTCCACTTGGAGTGGAGACTTTCGTACCGTGTGCCACTGAATTTTTGCCGAATTTGATTCAGAAAATGCTACTTTAAGGAACCCGACTTCTCATATTCCTGGCATTCCCAAGCTCGCCGTAAGTGGAAGAGCTTGGAGAGTTCCAGGTCTTCACGGTTCAGATTGAAACCCGATTGGCGGAGTGTCTGGAAGATCGATTCTGCGTTTTTCCACCTGGCAGAGGCATGATAGATAAAAATGAAACGGAATTCCTGCAGACGGTTCAACAGCCCGGGGTACGAACGGAGGTGGTTCACATAGTCGATCACCGATCCAAGAGGTCTGGGATCGACGTAGGAGAAATGAACCACAGGCAGTTCCGAAGAGAGACTCGTGACATACAGAGGGAATTTGTACACGAAATACCGGTGTGTTTCAGTCTTGGAATTGGGGGTCTTGTAGGTCTTCACAGGCAGATCGGCGAGCGGAATCTGCAGATTCTTGGTGAAGAACGAAACCTTTTCCTCCTCTGCTGGCAGGTAATGAAAATTACGATTCTCCAGGACATAGTCGATTGCGAAAAGCTTGGTCTTCACGTAATCGACCCGGTGGGGGTGCCGGTGCCGCGGGTTCTCATAGCCGGATGCCTGGTGGATGGTCCTCGAATTCAAATGATAGACACTGACGTTTTTGGATAGCTTCAGGATCCGGCTATGCCTGTTCTTCTGAAGTCTCTTCAAGAGATTGGTGATGAGTTCCCCACTTTTGAGACCAGAGAACTGCAAGAAATGTCTCCTCAGAAACAAGCCGGAGTGGAGGGCAACGAACTGAAGAAAACTGTACTCCATGTCCGACTTTGGAGCCAGCGATGAACGGCATTCCAGGCAATTCACTTTACCCGAGCAATCGCGGACTTGTTCAGGCCCTTGACGCTGAGGGTGGTAACCTCATCGAAGGTCGCGCGAGGATATTGAAGTCGATGGTGTGGCGTACCGGTGCTCGAGCAGAAAGTCTTACCGTAAATACTGCAACGATATCGACGACGTTTCCCCCATCTGGTTTTTTAGAATCCTTGTCCAATGATGTTTCCAACCTTTGGCGCCACCTAACGAATAGGAATCTTAACGAATAGGAATCTTAACGAATAGGAATCTTTGCGAGTGCTCGCGGCCGGAGTATAGCATGAGTGGGAATGGCGAAGTTCCGCGAGGGGTCGCAAAGATTGAGTTGGACTAAAGCGCCCGGGAAAAGGTATGGGAATTGGATGCTGGCGAACAGGGGGTAACAGGGGTTGGTGGTAGGCGAAACGGTGGGGCGGAGGGGATGGGGTGGGAGGAGGGTTGGGATGTTTCCGTTGCCGATGGGGGCGCTGAGGCATGGACCCGGCCGACGAAGAGGGATAAAGACATAGTTCTCCCCAGTCCTCGAGGGTGAGGACTACAGTGAGGGTGCAGAGGCAGTGGATGAGGGCGGAAGAGTCCTGTTGGCCGCGGGAGGCGAACGGCTGAGTGGGGGAGAAGCTGAGTGAAGGAGCTCGACCCGAACCAGGCGACCTGTCTGGCAGAGCGGGCAGAGGTCGAGAGCCTTGCCGGTGAGTTGGTGGAAGAGAGTTCTGCAATCGGCAGGCGGGGTGGGCAGCAGCAGCGTCGCGGGAGCGAGGTTGAGGAGTTGGCGGCAGCGGGCGATCTTGTCCTGGACATGACAGTTGGCCAGGAAGCCGAAGTGGCGGATGCGGACGAACCCGGATGGCAGGACATGGAGCAGGAAGCGGCGGAGGAACTCGAGGGCAGCCAGGGAGAGGGTTTTTTCCACGGTGCCGTGGCGGTAATCTTTCCAGCGGAAGCAGACGCGACCGTCTTGGATTTTCAGCAGGCGGTGATTGGAGATGGCGACGCGGTGGGTGTAGCGGCCGAGGTAGTCGATGACTTGGGCGGGGCCTCCGAAAGGTTGCTTGGCATAGACGACCCACCTTCGGTTCGAGGCCGCCTGGAGCCAGCGGCGGAAGGCTTCGGGGTTGGAGATCCCGACGAGAGGGCCGAAGAAGGACAGCTTTCCTTGCTGGAAGGCGTCGAGCAAGGCCTCCCGGAAGAGATGGCGGAAGCGGGCGCTGAGGACTTTGACGGAGAGGAAGAAGTGCCTGCCGCTTTTGTTCGAGCAGCGGCAGGGGATCCAGTGCTGGCCATCGGGAGACAGTCCTCCCCCGGGGACGACGCAATGCAGATGGGGATGATGGGTGAGTTGCTGGCCCCAGGTGTGGAGGATGGCCAAGAAGCCGATCTGGGCGCCGAGGTGTCTGGGATCGGCGGCGATGGAGCGGAGCGTGGCGGCCACGGTCTGGAAGAGCAGGTTGTAGAGGACGGCCTTGTTCTGCAAGGCCAGGTGGGCGATGGCCTCCGGCAGGGTGAAGACCACGTGAAAGTAGACCGCCGACAGCAGTTGTTGCTGGCGGGCGGAGATCCAGCGGGCCTGGGCCAGGGACTGGCACTTGGGGCAATGGCGGTTGCGGCAGGAGTTGTAGGCCGGGCGCAGAAAGCCGCAGTCGGGATTGTCACAGCGCTCGAGATGGCCGCCTAGAGCCGAGGTGCGACACAGCACCAGGGTTCGCAGCACCGCCTTTTGCACCCGGGACAGAGAGGGTCCATAGGCATCGAGGAAAGCGGCGCCGAAACGACGCACCACTTCGGCGACTTCGAGAATAGGTTTGGACATAAGGCACCGCCGATCAGGAGCGTGGCAGGGTTGGCAGCGAATCCAGCGGGCTGATAGTCGAAGCCAGTGCCGCCGTGGTGACGTGGGTATAGCGGGCGGTGGTGCGCAAGCTGTTGTGGCCGAGCAAGACTTGAATGACGCGGATGTTGGT
>JBGPHY010000748.1:0-3202 GCA_041484625.1 Terriglobia bacterium
AAGTTGGCGTTACAGGGAACGATGCTGGAATGGGCTGCATGGTAGTCTGGATCAACCCACGGATAACGAGCGGGCGGATAGCGCTTTGCATGGGTTCCCGCATCAGTCGTCACGCGCACCCAGTAGTCTTTTGCTACTTCAACTGTTCCTTTGTCTCCTTCCACGAAAACCATGGTTTCTGGAAAATATTCGTGTTCGACATGATTTTCAGGGTAACCCAGTTCGCATGTCACCGTCGTCTTGCCACCCATCAACATCATGACAGTTGCCACATCTTCTCCCTTGCAGTCGGGATGAACACGATGGACCTGGCAGTACAAGGTTTGAGCCTCGCCGAAGTAGAATCGGGCTATATCCAGAATGTGCGTTCCCATATCTGTCAGTATGAACTCTTCCAAATCCTTGAGCTGTGGTTCGTTAATGAACACAGGAAATTCGGAAACCATGGATATCCGGGCGCGGAACGGAACGCCGATCGCACCGCTGTCGAGGACTCTCTTCAGTTCCCGAAGCTGAGTCTGCCAGCGCCAATTCTCGTGAATGAAATAGGGCACCCCTGCTTCGCGGCAAGCCCGCAGATTCTCCTCTGCAACGGCCAGGGACGGAGCCATGGGCTTCTGACTGATCACGGGGATTTTGTGAGCCGCAACCAACTTCACAAAATGGCTGAGAGTAAAGGGATAGGTGACAATGTCGACAAAATCCAGTTTCTCGCGGCGAAACAACTCCTCAGGATCATCGTAAACGGCAGGCACTCCGAATTTTCTGGCAAAATTCTCCCCCTTGGAACGAGTGCGGTTATAGATGGCCACGCACTCCACGCCCTCCAGTTCCTTCCACGCGGCAAGCTGAAAATGAGCCCAAAACCCTGTTCCGAACATTGCAAATCGTAAATTAGCCATGGGTCCTCCCAATGGGATTCACTGAAGTCGATCAGCACAGGTTTGCGTGGATCCCTCGAGTCTGACGCTCCAAATTGACGGTGTCATCCGTAACGCAATTAACATGCCTTGGGAATTTTACGAAGTCTATAAGGAAACCGTATTTTTTTATTGTAACTCTCCCATTGGTCTTTGTATGACATTAGGAGCAACTCGCCCTCCCATGGTTCGAAGAGTAGATCGTTGTAGCGAAGCTTGGCTCTCTCGATCGCTCCCCCAGATACCACCATATTTCATGATCGGGAGTGTTGTTTTTGGCACATAAATAAAGTGTAGTTTTACAATAGAAAAAGGTGAGAACTTTATAGACTCCGTGCATACTCCTAGATATTTTAGACTGTCAAGTTACAGTCCGGAATCTCATCACACAGAATCCATCGACAAATCTCTTATTGGGCGGCAGGAATGGTTAGAAATTCGAAACCTGGCGAAGGGCGGTGAGTTATGGCCGACTTGCGATTTGCGGCCTTCGGCGCCGGTTTTTGGGCTCCCTTCCAGCTCGCAGGCTGGCAGGAACTCGAGGGGGTGGAATGTGTGGCCATCTACAACCGGACTGTCTCGAAAGCCGAAGAAGTGGCTCGCCGGTTTGGAATCCCATCTGTCTACGGCGATCCGGAAGAACTACTCTGCCGCGAACGTCTCGACTTTGTGGACATTATTACCGCGCCATGGACTCACTGTCGTTTAGTAAAACTTGCCGCGGGACACAAGCTGCCCGTGATTTGTCAAAAGCCTATGGGGATGTCTTATCCGGAAGCTGAAGGAATGGTCCAAACCTGCCGACACGCGGGAGTTCCCTTTTTCATCCATGAGAACTGGCGATGGCAAACCCCCATCCGCAAGCTCAAGGAGGTCCTTGACTCGGGCGTCATCGGGAAGCCGTTTCGCGCTCGCATTTCGCAGGTTTCCGCTTTCCCCGTATTCAGTTATGAACCCAACCTGAAGGAATGGGAGCGTTACATCCTGGCTGACATGGGGTCTCACCTGCTGGATACTGTACGCTTTCTTTTCGGAGAGGCCAGGTTGCTGTACTGCCATACTCACCGCATCCACCCCGACATTAAGGGAGAAGACGTGGCCACGGTCATGTTGCTGATGGAAAATCAGACGACTGTGACAATCGACCTCGGATATGCAGAGACTCCGATTGAACAGGACGTTTTTCCAAATACACAAATATACGTGGAAGGGGACAAAGGTTCTGCTGAAATCGGGAAGGGCTATTGGCTCCGCGTGACGACCCAATCGGGCACGCACGCTAGGCGTTGCCCTCCGCCGCGATACCCCTGGAGCGATCCGGAATATCTTCCATTCCATGCCAGTATTGTGCCCTGCAACCGGAATCTGCTCGAAGCCCTGCGGGGCGAAAGGGCGGCCGAGACCACCGGAGAGGACAATCTCAAGACTATGAGGTTGGTCTACGCGGCTTATGATTCAGCCTTGTCACGTGAGGCAGTTTTGATCGAAGAGGCGGCCTGAAGGGCCTAATCATGGACGATGGCGCGACTACCCCCAAGTGGATTCTCAAGAAAGCTTCGTAAGGAGGAAACACTCAATGCATCGACGTGAATTCTTAGCGGCAGCTACTCAGGCCACAGCCTGCGGAGCAGTTGCGCTTTCAGGTCTGTTTTCACAAACTGGCCGGCAACTGATTGCAGCCCTCACCTCAGCACGAGCCACTGGACCCCTGAGAATCCATCCGCAGAATCCGCGATACTTCGCCGACGGAAACGGACACCCGGTATACCTCACCGGAGCCCACACCTGGGCCAATTTGCAGGATATTGGGGTGGCGCCCATCCCGAAGTTCGATTGGCCAAAATATCTGGATATGATGCAATCGAACCGCCTGAATTTCATGCGCCTCTGGCAATGGCTTCAGGCCGAAGGAGCCCCATGGACCGAAGACAAGATCCTGTTTGATCCGCTTCCCTACCTGCGCACGGGTCCGGGTTCGGCCCTGGATGGTAAACCGAAGTTTGACCTGATCAAATTCAACCAAGCGTATTTCGACCGGATACGCTCTCGCACCCTCGAGGCCAGGGAACGGGGGATTTACGTAGCGGTGCAGTTGTTTCAGGAGTTCAGCGTGAAGAAGGATACGCCATGCGATCCCTGGCCATCGCACCCGTACAATGGCAAGAACAACATCAATGGGTTCGACGGCGAAAAGGGCAAGACTTCAGACCTGGATCATAATCGCGCCGATGTTCGGGCCATGCAGGAATCTTACCTCCACAAGGTGATCGACACCGTCAATG
>JBGPHY010000749.1:0-3192 GCA_041484625.1 Terriglobia bacterium
CACTGGGTCGGCGGTTCGAGTCCGTCCCGGGGAGCCAGCAAAACCAAGGGTTTCAGGCTTTTAATACATCATCTAAAAATCACCGGGTATACGCCGGGTATACTTCTGAAAAGAGTTGGACGGTTTTGTTTTTCAGACTTCAATGTCTTTTCCTTTTACAGCAATTCCATAGTTTGGAGAAAAAGCTCTTCGGTTTTCTTTCAATATTGATAAGGGTAAGGGGGGGTAACTTATCTTCTCCTAAGGCGCATTGGCACAAAAGCTCTATAGCATCGGGACTGAGGTCTCTAATCAGCCGATGCATATGGAAAATCCTCCATAGAAGGGAGCCCGACTATCAGAAGCGGCGGTAGAAGAGGCTATTGGCAGGAGCGGAGCTGGTGGGAGGGGCTGGGTGGGGGATGGGCCGGTGGGATTCTGGGGAGTGGGTTCAACGACAACAATTGATGGTCTTGGCCGAAACAATGCCTTCCCGCATTGATGGCAAAAATCGGCATCATCCGGGTTGTGGGAACCGCATTTTGTGCAGAACATGGATCTCCTCCATATATATTAAATATTTCGACAAATACTGCTGTGTCATTAGCGGGGCCAAATCACCCCCACTGGGGAAGACCATCCATGGATCTGGTGCCCACAACTTATTTGCTACGCGTTTTACTTCCGGTATCTCTCATGCCACTCTCGGGATAACTCCTGCGTGTGTGTGATTGGAGAACATGAGCATCAGGCTAGAAAGGGCTTCAAGATCACTTTCCGCCTGCTCGTTTCCATTTGTCATGTAGACATTCAGGGATGAACGGCCACTCTAGGGTCGGAAGCAGCGTGTCTTTCCGGTTAGGATGCCTGGCGATCCGAGCATGCTCACCGGAAAGACACTGAATTTCTGAATGAATTCCGTGACCCAGACGATTCGGGCGGGACCTTTATAGGGCAGGGGCCGGAGCAAAGCAACACTCACTGCGCTGGACATGGTCGTGTTGGCCCCAATGACAAGTGCTAAGGCAAGAATCGCAACCACATTGAAGCCAGGGTTCTTGGTTAACATCCGCTGGTCGTAACCAAGATCTTGAAGGAAGGTTCCCATAAGCCTCCTTTTCTTGGGCAGGAAGCGAGGAGCAGAAAACCGAAAGGCTATAAAATGATGCTTGGTTCGCTGACTTGGGGCATTGCTAGCCCAGGCACGGATCAGTGAGGGACACTTATACTCACGACCTTCAAGAGCAATGGATCTGCAAAGTGGACTCGCTAGTGAAGTTGAATTTGGTGCACTAATTAAGGGAGGACATCCAAGGCGTCCTCTGGTTTCGGATGTTCGGTTGTGGGAATTGCGGTTTCATTTGCGAACATCCTTGATCTGCGGAGGACTCGTCTGGATTCCCCATGGGCGGCTATTGGCAGTACGGAATGACCAAAGTACTAACTCACATTCTTAGAATAATGATGGACTCTTTGCGAGAACTCTTCGGTCACATTATTCTTGGAAGAGACACCCAAGATCCCAAGTTTGTGATCTATTCACTATTGGCACCAAGGAAGACACTGATCAATGGATCCCTTTGCTGCTGTCACCGTGCATCGTGAAAGTAGCCCAGTAGTAAGGAACGGCGTCGTTGCCGTACTGGCCGATGAGATCCAGCTTGGCCAGACGTAAGGCTGAGCCCTTGTCTTCGCCCTTTCCAAGGTAAGAGTAGAATGCCTTCATCAACGTGGTTGTTGATGTGTCGTCCGCAGTCCAGAGGCTGGCGACCACTGTTTTGGCACCAGCGAGCAGGAACGACTCGACAAGGCCTGTGATCCCTTCCTGACCTTGCAGCGTTCCGAGGCCGGTGTCACAGGCGGAAAGGGTAACCAGATCCGCCGATAGGTGGAGATCTCGGATTTCCCGGTCCTGAAGCAGTCCATCCTCTCCGGTGTTGTCATCATCGGCCAGAACCAAAGCAGTTCTCTCCGGGAAGTTCGCATCCGAAAAGGCATGCACGGCTAGGTGGATGATCCGGAAATCCTCCAGCGGTTGGGACTTCAAGGCGGTTTCCGTCGCCACTTTACCTACCAGCAGAACCGAGTCTCGCGGGAACATCCGACCGACCGATGAAATCTCTTTGTCGGTACCGGGCAGTTCCTCCATTTTCGTTTTCTGGAGACTGAACAAGCTCCGGGATGCATATTGCTTCGATGGTCTCTTGGCACGGCCATACAGAACGCCCCCCACCCCTAGAAATCTCATGGTCGACACATGTTGGCTGGGGAGAGATCTTAGCAAGTAGAGAGAGGTAGCCGAAGGGGCGTAGCTGACCACATGCGACTCAACGAGATTTTTGCCCTGCTCATCGAGGAGAGCATCGAAAGGAACCAGGTGCAGGTTACCATCGGGGATAACTATGAAACGAGAGTATCTCCGGAGATCTAACTGCCCAAGTAAAACGGTGTAAAGTTGCTTTCTTTCGTGGATCGCTGTTGCCTTGGCTCTGATCTGCCTCATACATTGATCGGCCATTGAATCAATTTGGCTCCGCGGCGGTAAACGAAGAAGACTGATGTTCTCTTTTGTGATTGCCAGGCAGAAGGAAGCTGGCTCGTTGAGGACGTACTCCAGTAGTAGTTCGTCGTCACGCAAGCTTTGTTGGAATGTCTTCAATAGAACGGGGTTGCCCATCATACCTTTCCGGTACTGGTTGTGTTCAGCAATCGCCGGAGCCAGTTTTTGCTCTTCTGCAAGCAAATGAGAGAGGATCTCCTCTCGTACGACGGGATTGGCTGACTGCATTAGCTCACGGTTGAGCGCGGTGATCTCTTGGTAGATTGATGCCTTGTCCGGAACCACATCTTCTTCCGAAGAAGTTGGACTCTGCAAACGATCTGAAACAGTTCTCCCTCGGGCACGCTCGATGATGGAAAAGGCCCTTGCAGGGTCATTCAGGGGTCCCGCTACCAAATCGAAATGGTTGAGAAACACGTCACTGAGAGAACCGATCAGAGAGGCCTTGACGTAGTCGGTATTAGTGCAAATGATCGTTCCTTCCATGATGTCCGTGATCTCATCGTTGGAGATGTCCGGGTTCTCCAATAAGGCTGAGATGGCGTCGCAGACCTCGGTGAGGTTGTGCGGCGGAATGTTGGTCGCCAGGCTGACGCCGATGCCGGAGGCGCCGTTGATCAGCAGGTTGGGCACGCGCGCCGGCAGGACCGTGG
>JBGPHY010000750.1:0-3182 GCA_041484625.1 Terriglobia bacterium
GAGTGACAAATGGCCGGCATGCTGATATTGCTCGAAGCGATTCGGTCAATTCATGAAGTTGTTCGGGATAAAATTATCGGAAGCTGCGAACGGTTCGCGGTAAGAAAACTCGCAGAGGTTGTCGCGGATGGCTCTGGAGACACTATTTACGCTGTCGACCGTCTCAGCGAGGAACTGCTGGTCGAATTGTTCGAACAGCATGTTGCCTGTTTTGCCCCAGTGATCCTGATTGCCGAGGGGATCAGCGGCGGCAGGACAACCCTTCCGAGAGGGACCTCGGAACGAGAGGCCGTCTGGCGGATCATTGTCGATCCCATCGACGGCACGCGAGGATTGATGTACCAGAAACGCAGCGGCTGGATCCTCACGGGCGTGGCCCCCAACCACGGAGAAGAAACCTGCCTTGCGGATATTCAACTTGCCGTGCAAACCGAAATCCCCCTCATCAAGCAACACCTGAGCGATACGCTCTGGGCGGAACGAGGCAAGGGCGCCCGTGGAGAGCGTTTCAACCGCCTCACCCTTGAACGGACTCCGCTGCGGTTCTGCCCTTCCGCTTCCGCGACCCTCGACCATGGCTTTGCAACCGTGACGCGCTTTTTTTCGGGCGCCCGGGATGTTCTGGCGGCGATCGACGACGAGATTGCTCACTCGCTCACGGGCCAGAGAGGGTCCGGCAAGGCCCTTTGCTTCGAAGATCAATACATTTCGACCGGAGGCCAACTGTATGAGCTTGCAGTGGGACATGACCGCTTCATCGCGGATTTGCGGCCGCTGGTCCAGGACACTTTGCGAGCGCGTGGCCTGGAGCCAGGGCTCTGCTGCCATCCGTACGATCTGGCGACAGAACTGATCGCCCGGGAAGCAGGGGTATCCGTTACGGACCTGAAAGGAGGACCGCTTCAGGCCCGTTTGTGCATTGAGGAGGATGTGGCATGGGTCGGGTACGCCAATAGTGAATTGCGGAAGCGGATACAACCGGTCCTGGAGGCCGCACTTCGGAAGCGGTCCCTGGATCAAGGTTGAAGATGGGGTCGGCAGTTATCGGGTATAGGTTGTCCCTCGATGCTGAGCGCGATGGAATTGACCCCCAGCTTAATTCTTCATATCGCCTTGAACGAGCGAGGCTGGCTGCCAGTCGAAACGCAGGTCGCCCTCACTCAGCCGGCCGGGTTCGCGAACGCCTCTGCCCTTCTGCCCGGTCGCAGTGTCACCCAGCTCACTCCTCATCCGGTCGGCCAGTTTTTTGATCTTTGAAACCACCTTTGGATTTTGGGCGGCCACATTGGTGATCTCCCCTGGATCCTTATCCAGGTCGAACAAGGAGAGACCGATTTTTTCATCCTGGTAGGGGGCCGGCAGCCCGCCAGTCCCGCCTGACCGGCCTCCCAGCGTTGGATAGCTGTGTGGGAAGTGCAGTTTCCAATTGCCCATGCGGACTGCCTGCAACTGCCGCTCCCAGTAAAAGTAGTAGGCCTCGTGCGGGCTTTTAGCTCCAGGTTCGCCGGCAACCAGCGGAAGAATATTCTTCCCATCGATTGCATGTTGCGGCAGTTTCGCCCCGACCAGGCTGGCAATAGTTGGCAGGATATCGATCGTCATGGCCGGTGTTTTGCACACAGTCCCGGCTGGAATCGTTCCCGGCCACCACATTACGGTGGGCTCCCGGCATCCGCCGTCGAACATCGTCCCCTTGCCCTCGCGCAGCGGTCCCGCCCAGCCGGCGTGGTCACCATAAGACAGCCATGGCCCGTTGTCCGAGGTGAAGATTACCATCGTATTCCTGTCGAGGTTGTATTTCCTGAGGGTGTCGAGAATCTGTCCTACCGACCAGTCGATCTCCATCACGACATCACCGAAAAGCCCACGCGGGGTCTTGCCGCGAAATTTCTCCGACACATGCAGCGGCACGTGCACCATCGAGTGGGGCAGGTAGATGAGGAACGGCCGGTCCTTGTTCGCTTCAATAAAACGGACCGTCCGTTCTGTGTACCAGGTCGTGAGCTGTTCCTGGTCCTCATGTGAGACATGAGGGTTCACCACATGGGTGCCTTCAATCAGCGTCAGTTCGGGGAAATCCTTTCCGGCGGTGGGATGATTCGGCCACATGTCGTTCGAGTAAGGCAAACCGAAGTATTCGTCAAATCCGTGGTTAGTTGGCAGGAACTTGGGATGGTGGCCCAGGTGCCACTTACCGTAGCAGGCGGTGGCGTACCCTTTTTGCTTGACGAGTTGAGCAATGGTCATTTCGCCGCTGCTGATCCCATAGTCCGCTTTGTGATTAAGGGCCCCCAGAATGCCCACGCGAACGTTGTAGCAACCTGTCATCAATCCCGCCCGCGAAGCCGAACAGACAGCTTGCGTGACATAAAAGTCCGTAAAGATACGGCCTTCCTTGGCCATGCGATCGAGATGGGGTGTCTGGTAGCCTTGGGCGCCAAAGGGGCCGATGTCGGCGTAGCCCATGTCATCGATGAAGATGATCACGAAGTTGGGCAGCCGTTTGGGCGCTGCGCTCCAGGTCGCCACGAAAAACATCAGGAAAAAGGCCAGTCCAATCAGTGGGCGTCGGGGACTCATTGGTCGCCTCCATGAAGGCCGGATTATAACGTGAGACATTGTCACAAGGAGGAGGGTCTTGAGTACAGGAATATTTATCACACCTCTAAAGCTTCTCGCCGTACTGGGTCAGTTAAACGGGGGAAACGCCTCCGTCAGGAGCCCAATGTTTGTAGCCAAGCAGGCCAGCATTCAGTCTCTTGTTCTATAATCATTGGGCTCCTGACGGAGCCCACCCCGATGACTGACCGGTTACTTCTCGCCTACGGTTGCCCTTGCGCCATAAACTTGCTGGATGTAAGAATAAGAACTTCGAGCGTGAACACAATCTTTGAAAGCGATAACTGAACCCGAATTACCCTCTCTGGACCGAAAGGAGATGGCGTATGCACAAATATGAAGCGCGAGTATGCTGGCGGCGCGAGGGAGCGAAGTTTGCAGACAATCGATACAGCCGGGCTCACGAGTGGACGTTTGATGGCGGGGCCCGAATCCCGGCATCCTCTTCTCCGTTGTCTGTTCCCGCGCCGATGTCGGTTTCGGCCAACGTTGATCCCGAGGAGGCCCTGGTGGCATCCACTTCAAGCTGTCATATGCTTTGGTTTCTCTCGATTGCTGCCAAA
>JBGPHY010000751.1:0-3181 GCA_041484625.1 Terriglobia bacterium
CCCCAACTCAATGGCATTTTTAATCAGCCGATTGTCACTGGTCATATGAAGCGTGATCAACGCCTGGATGCGGGTATCCCCGTAGTACTGCAATTGTTCATAGTAAGGGGTGTCCATGTAGGTCTCGTGCGCACACAACCGGGCGGTGCGCCACCCCACGTTCCATATCTTTGCCAATGCCGGGTCATCACTTTCAAACTGCGCCCGGACCTCGAATGGATAGGCAGTAAAACTCCCCCGCAAGTCTTCGATGGTCAGAGGTTCTGCCGCCGTCTTGACTTCCACTTGTACGTACCGGTAACATCGCCACCACAGCGGTCGGAAGAGCCGCTGGGCTCCACCGTCGGGAAGGAAATAGTCCTCAAAACCGATCATTACCTTCCCTTCAGTTTCATCCCGGTTCTCCTTCCTGCCTTTCTCCCACACCGGATCGTCGGGAGTGAGGAGCGACTCCGAGTAAACCAGTGTGATCTCGGCTCCGTGACCGCCGTGGGTCACAATCTCAGGATAAGCCGTCGTCAGATAGGTCTGATCCAAGAGCATCGTGGCCTTGCTATTGGCAGGAATCGACAAGGAAGCTTTGCCCTCGAGAAACCTTTCACCAGGTTTTACCGGGCCCGTGACCCGAATCACTCTGCGTAGACGCTCCTGCTTTTCTTCCATGAGTGGAACTGATCGAGGCACCAGCAACCACCGGGAATGGCTGTCTTGGATGGCACGGGGTCCCCCCTGCGAAAGCACTAGCGCAGGTTTCCAGGCCGAGTCTTCGTACTCAGGAGTTTCCCAGCCCCAGGGGAATTTGTCCCCATGCCACCGCTCTCCCGGACCCACCACAAAGTATCCGTGGACCTTCCGGGAGTCCGAGGGAATCATCTCCAGGGCATGGTTTTCCATTACCTTCCAGGTGTCCCCGGAATCGGCGACTGAGGCAGCGCCTTCTCCTTGAAGGAGGAAACCAGTCTCATAAGTCATCTGGGCCATGGGTGCCTGACCGGCAAAGTTCCAAACCACTGCCGCCAAGACGTTCTTCCCTTTTCTCAGATAGGGTGCAATATCGAGCGACTCGTAGCGCCAATGGTCGAGGTCGCCGCGAGCGGGCCCGTTGAGGACCCGTTTCCCGTTGACAAACAGCTCATAGCGGTTGTCCCCGGTCACGTACACCACGAATGCCATCGGGACAGTGTCGAGATTAAAAGTCTTTCGAAAATGAATGACGCCAAATTCCCGTCGCGACACATCGGGACTCGAGATCCACTGGGCGCTCCAGGCGTGTTTCTGAAGATCAGACTCGGCAAAGCCAAGGGACGAAACCAGAAGAATCAAAAAAGTAGATACAAGGCAGAGAGCTGCATACTTTGAAAATGAGAAAGATCGCATGTTGGAGAAGCCTCCGGAAATTCAGATTGCGTCCTGACACCATTGGACGGACATGATTTTCATTGGGCCGCGGTGTTTGAAACGGTCGTCACTGGAGATTGAGGCTGACACGTTTGTGTCCTGGTGCTTTGTCGGCCGAATAGACCGTGATACTTGAGAATGCAACAGGGCTTCGAAGACTACCCACCCCCCGACTCCGGGACGATACGAAAGGCAGGCTGAGTATAGCGGAATCGCCGGGAGGTGAAAAGTGCAAGATCCTTTTCGTGTTTTCGGGAAATGCATTGCAGACTGGTAAGCACTGAGTTATAAAGCGCCTGATGCTTACCGCCGGAGGAGAACCATGGCACCAGAACCATCCATCCACTCCCGACGTCAATTTCTGGTTTCAATGTCAACCGCTGCAGGTGCAGGGATTCTCACCTGCGCCAAACCTGGCCACTCACAACCTGCCCCAGGAAAGCTCGGAATCCCGCTGGGGTTCGACAATTTCTCCATTCGGGCCCTGGGTTGGAATGCCGGAAAACTGTTAGACTACGCAGCCTCCTTGAAGCTGGATACCCTTTTCTTCTCTGATCTCGAGGTGTTTGAGAACCACAGCTCGGCCTACTTGAAGGAACTCAAGGCCAGAGCCGACGATTTAGGAATCAGGATCCATGTGGGGACTGTCAGCGTATGTCCATCTTCCAAATCTTTCAAGTCCAAGTACGGGAGCGCTGAAGAACATCTCCGGTTGATCATTCGTGTTGCCAATTCCCTCGGATCTCCTGTCGCCCGCTGTTACCTGGGAACAGCGGATGACCGTTTAGCTGATGGCGGCATCGAGAGCCATATCGAGAACACCGTAAAGACCCTGAAGAGCGTGAGAAGTGTTGCATCCGACGCCGGAATTAAGGTGGCGGTGGAGAACCACGCCGGGGACATGCAGGCTCAGGAACTGGTGAAGTTGATCACAGAAGCTGGCCGGGACTTTGTAGGGGCCACTATGGATTGCGGCAACGCCACGTGGAGCTTGGAAGATCCCCTGCGAAACTTGGAGATCCTGGGGCCCTATGCAGTCACTACAGGCATTCGGGATTCCATGGTCTGGGAAAACCCGGAAGGCGCCATGGTGCAGTGGACAGCCATGGGAGAAGGAATAGTCGATTTCAAGATCTACATGAAGCGCTTTTCCGAGCTCTGTCCTGATGTTCCCGTTCAGTTGGAGATAATTTCCGGTTTTGCCCGTCCCATCCCTTACTTAAAGGAAGACTTTTGGAAGGCTTACCCGAGAGCTTTGGCTCCCGAGTTCGCCCATTTCCTGGCCATGGCCAAGCAGGGTCGGCCTTTGTCGCCGTTCACGCCTCCTCCCAACATCAACCGTCAGGAGGCTGAACAGGTCTATCAAAGAAACGAATTGGAGCGAAGCATTCGCTACTGCAAGGAAGTTCTCGGCCTGGGGCTGAAATCCTGAGGTCCTCCAAGGGAGAGGGCGAGGTTCCCACCGAGCCAGGGTGGATTAAACAGTTACGGCGAGGCGGCTCGCCAGGAGAATCGCCCTCCTGGTTTTTTTTTCGCACCCTCTGACCTCTTTGTGGCTCGCAATGCGATCGCTGGTTCGTGTCCCGATGTCTCGATCCTAAGCGGCGGGTTGAGCTTCCTTGGGAGGTTCAAAAGAGAAGGACTGCGTGAACGACGCGATGGCCTTGCGCCGGTGCCCGATGGCGACTTGAACACCGGGATGCACCTGCCCCGCCACGATTTTCCCCGTGTTCCTGGCTTGAAGCTTGGATTCGATTTCTGCCTGCTCTTCCTTCAACTGATC
>JBGPHY010000752.1:0-3176 GCA_041484625.1 Terriglobia bacterium
ATCGGGGTGTATTGGCCGGTAAAAGTGAGGCCCCCTGTTTTCCGATTGATGCGGAAGATAGCGATGGCGTCGCTCCTCTGATTGCACGAGTAAAGGAAGTTCCCCGTGGGATCAATGTTAAAGCTGCGCGGGTAATCTTCCCGGGTCCATGCCTCCCCGGCAAATGTCAAAGTGCCCCCCTCGCCGATGGAAAAGAAAGCGATGCTGTCGTGCAGCCGATTGGCGGCATAAACGAATCTCCCGTCCGACGAGACCACGATCTCTGAGGTAAAATTGGTGCCGGTGAAGCCCTTCGGCAGGCTGGAGATGGTTTGTTTTGGCGTCAGCCTTCCCCTCCTGGCGTCATAGTCAAACAACACCACCGTGGAACCCTCTTCCTGCAGGGAATACAACCAGCGGCTATTGGGATGAAAGGCAAAGTGACGCGGCCCGTCTCCCGAGGGCAGCGGCACCGAGGCAGGATCATTGGCAGAGAGCGTACCCTGTTGAGCATGGAACTTCCAACTGAAGATCTGGTCCATTCACAAGTCCGTCGCCAGCACAAATTGACCCTCCGGATCGGCCTGGATCATATGTGCGTGAGGACGGTCGTGACCGCTGATGGCAAAGCTCCCGGGAGGTGCGCTGGCCGCATGAGTTGGTCCCACCGTACCTTGGTCTTTCTTCACATCGGTCGCGGCAGTCAACTCGCCGTTCGACCGGATGGGGAGCACTGCCACGGTTCCCCCGGCGTAGTTAGCTACCAGCACGTGCTTGCCTGAAGGGTGGACGCTCAAATGACAAGGGCCAGCCCCCTCCGAGCTGACGGTATTGAGCAAGGTCAAGTGCCCATTGGAACGATCAATCGAGAACGCGCTCACCGAGCCGGAGCTTGTGCCCTGAAAAGTTGGGGTTTCATTGGCCGCGTACAAATGTGTCCGGGAGGGGTCGAAAGCCAGCCAGGATGGATTGGAATCATTGGAAAAGACCTCACGCTGCAGCAGAGCCCCCGTAGCCGTGTCCATCTGAAACAGGTAAATCCCCTGTCCGTTACCCTTGCTACCCTCCGGGCCTTGCGGGGAACTGAAGGTGCCGACATATGCCAAAATTGATTGGTTTGTGGAATTCGCGGGATTCTGCCGGGCCAATGCCGCTAGAGGTGCAGTGGCGGCAAGAGTCGCGGCCCCTTGAATGAAACCTCGACGCGAAGTCTTGCCATGAGCGTCATGCTGGCCTTTCGCCTCATCCGGTGACATAGGAGTTCTCCTTTTGAAATTACAGGGGGATCTACAACCAGAAACCGTCAGAAGCTGTGAAAAAATGCGCTGGGTCGGGGGACCCGGCCTACATAGTTCTCGCAAGACCTATGGGATGAGTGTAGGCCGTTGAGGCTTTCTCAAAGCCTCAACCTCACACGGCGACTCCCCGGAATTCCAATTTTTTTCACAGCTTCTCAGATTATGGGGGGATTCGACCTGTTAGGCAAGCTGGATAGTGTTGATCTTTTTTGGCAAATATCCCGGCATGTGATCGTCACAGGAGGAACATCTACAGCCAGGGCAGGAGCGACCCCCTTCGGTCACTCCATATCTGCCTAGTTAGGTGCACCGCCCTGATTCGGGTAGAGATTTTCTCGCGAGGACAGACGTCTCCCCTTCGGGAATAGAGCCTCAAAACATAGATATAGAAGATAAGGATAAATGGTATAAAGATAGACGCCAAACCCGGAGGCCAGACCTATTTCAAAAGGGGAACTCAGATCATGAAGGACTGGAATATCGGAATCGTCGGACTCGGTTGGGTTGCCGGAGCTCACATTGAAGCATTCAAAGCAGTGCAGGGAGCCAGCGTGACTGCTGTTTGCTCCCGCCGTGAGCTCGATGAGACGGAACTGGAGAAGCAGTACGGGTTACCGCTCAAGGCTTACACCAGTTATGAAGCCATGCTGGCGGATCCCAAGGTGGATGTCGTCGATATCTGCACTCCTCATCCCCTGCACCCGCAGCAAGCCATTGCAGCAGCCCAGGCTGGAAAGCACCTCATTATCGAGAAACCCATCGCCCTGACCTTTGAAGACGCGAAGGCGATGCGGAGCGCCATCCGTAAAGCAGGAGTCCAAGCCTGTGTTTGTTTTGAAGTCCGCTACAGCCAGCAGTTCCATTTGATCAACTCCTGCATCAGGGAAGGCTTGTTGGGAGATCTCCACTTTGGCGAGGTCGATTATTACCACGGCATCGGCCCCTGGTACAAACTGTACAACTGAAATATCAAGAAAGACTTCGGCGGGAGTAGTCTTCTAACGGCAGGATGCCACGCCGTGGACGGGTTGCTGTATTTCATGAGCGGAGAAGTGGAGGAAGTGACGACCTACTGTGCCCGTTCTCGAAACCCCGTGTTTGAGCCCTACGAATACGACACGGCGACTGTTTCCATCTTGAAGTTTAAAGGGGGAAAAGTCGGGAAAGTGTCCTCGGTGATTGATTGCTTGCAACCCTATTACTTCCATATTCACCTGGTGGGGAGTCTGGGGAGCCTGCTGGACAACCGAATCTACAGCCAAAAACTCAGTGGCATGGCCAAAGAACGTTGGAGCGTTTTGGAGACCGCTCTGGTTGACTCCGGAGATGTGAGCGACCACCCCTATCAGCCCCAGTTCCAGGCTTTCGTGGACAGCCTCAACAAGAGAAAGCCTATGCCGTTGACCGACTTCGACACCGCTTTTGAAAGTCATCGTGTCGTCTTCGTGGCTGATCTTTCTGCCAAGGAAAAGAGAAGTGTCAGGCTGTCGGAATTGAAGGCGTGAATCGAGCCAGCTTAGCAGTGAGATTCGGATGCCGTATGCAGGAGGGAGAAAGACCGGGGAAGTTTTAGCTGAGTCAGATTTTCAGAAAGATCTGCTTGCGGTACATTAGCCAGATAGGCAGGAAGCACACCAGCACGAAAACAAGTGAGTAGAGGAGCGATGCAAAGCTCGGCCCGGCCAGTGGTGCAAAAAAACGCTGGAAAAGGTAGTCGTGCCCATTCAATGTGAGGCCGTCGAGCTGGGCATGGAAACTATAAATGCAAACTGCCAGGACAAGATGAAGCGTATACGCTGCAATCGCGTTCGCGCCGAAAATGACAAAAGGCTTCGTCCAGGCTCCGCGCCATTGCTTGATGTCGTTAGCCCAGTAGCAGACCGCGAGGCATACCAAAGC
>JBGPHY010000753.1:0-3164 GCA_041484625.1 Terriglobia bacterium
ATTTCTTCTCCTCCAAAGTGGAACCCCTCAAACAAAGCCAATTTGGAGGAACGCTGGGGGGCCCCATCAGGCAGAATCGCACTTTCTTCTTCGGCTATTATGAAGGATTTCGAAACCGCCAGGGGATTACGCGCACAACCACCGTTCCCACTCCCCTCGAGCGAGAGGGCGATTTCTCACAGTCCCAGGATGCCAGCGGGCAAGTGCCGCCCCTCATCAACTACCTCTTCGGTCAACCGGCCCCCGGCAACCAGATTCCCCCAGAGATGATCAATCCCGTTTCCAAGCGGCTCCTTGATTATTATCCGCCGGGCAATATCGCTCCCAATCTGTTCACCAGCACTGAGATTGCTCGCAATCGCAGTGATCAGTTTGGAGTTCGAGCCGATCACCGTTTTTCATCGAGCGACGATTTCTTTGCACGGTATCTGTTTGCCCAGGGATCCAACTTCAATCCGCTCTCGATCAATGGGGCGGATGTTCCCGGATTTCCGGTGGGTGATGATTTGAGAACCCAGAATCTGCTAGTCTCAGAGACACATACTTTCTCGCCGACGCTGGTCAACTTTTCCCGGTTTGCCTACTTCAGGAACAAATTCAGCTTCGACCAGCGCTTCAACCACACTCCGCCTTCCGACCTGGGTTTTAACATCCTTCCTTCCTTTGCAGACGCAGTTGGGCCGACTTTTATTCAAATCTCCGGCGGCCTAGCCAGTATCGGTGACCCTATCACCGGCCCACGCAATACCGTTCAGCAATCTTACGAAATCGGCGACTCTGTCTCCTGGATCCGGGGGAGGCATTCTTTCAAATTTGGAGGGGAATACCGTTGGAACCAAGTTGACGGTGCACAAGGAATCGCCAGTAATGGCTTTTTTGTATTTGCCCCCTTTCCTCTCAGCCAATCCTTTGCCAATTTCCTGATTGGGGCCCCGGTCGTGTATTTCCAAGCAGGCGGGGAGTGGCCACGGGGCTTACGCAACTATGAACTCTCGGCTTATGCCCAGGACGAGTACAAGGTGAGTTCCCGGCTCACCTTGAGCCTGGGTTTGCGTTACCAGGTGGATTCCCCTTACACCGAGATTCACAATCGGCTGGCAGCTTTCAGCCCTGGCGAGATGTCGCAGGTCCAGCCTAACGCTCCCGAAGGACTGCTATACCCCGGAGATCCGGGGGTGCCCAGGGGACTGGTGCCGGTTTACAAGAAGGGGCTAGGTCCACGCCTCGGGCTAAGTTGGGACCCCAGTGGCAGCGGCAAGACCAGTATCCGGTCCTCATACGGGGTCTACTTTGAAGGCATGGCAAACGGGCAGGGCGGGATTCTGCAGGCTCCAATCAGCGCGCCTCCTTACCTGCAGGCCCGTCAAGTGGGGAATCTTTTCCTTTCGCCTTTCGGCATCCCGGGACCCAGTTTCCAGGATCCCTTTGGAGGCGACGCCAATCCCTTTCCGCCCAACAATTTTCCATTGCCACTCACTCACCTCACCCTGGCCAACGATCTGAAGCCGCCTTACGTCCAGAACTGGAACCTGAGCATCCAAAAAGAACTGCCTCGGAAATTCCTGGTCGAGGGACGTTATGTCGGCACCAAGGGAACTCGTCTTCCTCGTTTCATTGAAGCCAACCCGCCGGTCTTCGTACCTGGCCAATCGAATCCATCGAACATCGACCGGCGCAGGATTTACGCCGGCTGCAAAGGAGAGGACGGGCCCTGCGATTTTGCTTCGGTGGGTCTGATCTCTGGCTCCGCCAATTCGACTTATCACGGCATGCAATGGACGGTGAGCCGCAACCTGGCACAAGGATTCTACTTCTCCACATCTTACACCTACTCCAAATCACTGGATTACGTCTCCAGCTTGAATGAGACGGGCTCAGCCCCTAGCAATGTGTCCGGAGAAAACGACCTCTCTCAAGATCCTTTCAACTGGCGGGCCGAACACGGCCCTTCGCTTTTTGATGCCCGTCATCGTTTTGTGATGAGCGGCTTTTGGGAATTGCCATTCTTCAAGAGCACAAGCGGGATAAGCCGGTTCCTCCTTGAGGGCTGGCAGATAAACGGCATCGCCAATTTCAGCAGTGGGACACCCTTCACCGTCTACGACAGCCAGGATGTGGCTCAACAAGGACGGGCTCCGGAGATCACGGGCTTTCCGGCCAGCCGCCCTAATGTCATTCGCAACCCCAATCAGGGACCCGGGACCGTGGAGCAGTGGTTTGATATCGGGGCCTTCGAGCGACTCGATCCCATCGCCAATGCCGGGCAGTTCGGCAACGCGGGACGGAACATCGTCAGGGGCCCCGGTTTCGGGGTGGTGGACCTTTCGTTGATGAAGAATTTCCGGATAAGGGAATCGATCAAAATCCAGTTTCGGGCCGAGTGCTTTAATGTGGCTAATCACGCCAATTTCTTCCTGCCGGAGAACGATATCAACTCCTCCAATTTTGGACGGATCCTGCAGGCTGGACCACCAAGGCTTATGCAGTTTGCGCTAAAATTCCTGTTTTGAACGAATACTCTTTCCCTTGTAAGTGGAGGGCAGGACACTTGGCCACCTTTTCTCAGCACGCCCAATTCACCTGTCGCCCAGGCGGGCCGGCCTTTTGCGTGCGCTCCTCTAGCGGAACGTTGGATGGGAAAGAATCATGACGCGTCGCATGATAGCCAGCATGTTGGGGATCCTTGTTGTTGGGTCGTTTCTGCTGGTGTTTATTCCGGCTTTCCTGATTCGTCCCTTTGTGGCCCAGAGCCCCAGGGGAATGACGAGGGCTTATGCCCTGAGGTCTATCAGCCCTGAAGCCACGCTGGTTCTGGCATTGCTGGGAGGAGGCCTAGTTTTCTCACTCTGGAGGAATTGCCGCTCAATACCGCGACGAGCAGTACTGGTCCTGGCGGCCATCCTGTTGCTGGGTTCGGCCGTGGTGTCCCGGCAAAACCATTTCGAGTGGATGTTCCGACCCTTGCAGTCAGCAGAATTCGTAGAAATTGTCCAAGCCACCCATATTGACGATTCCGACATGGTCTTAGGTGTTCGACTCGGCCGGGAAAGCAGGGCCTATCCGGTTCGAATCCTGGCGTATCATCATCTGGTCAACGATGTGGTGGCCGGGGAGCCCATCGTGGTGACCTATTGAACGCTCTGCCACACCGGTCTGGTGTGGAG
>JBGPHY010000754.1:0-3161 GCA_041484625.1 Terriglobia bacterium
CACCGGGCTGGCTGGCTACAATAGCGCTCAAGTCATCCTGGCCGATCTCCGCTTGCCCACACCTTGGGCTCCACTTTCAGCGGAAGAGTGTTTGAGAAGACTGTGACGTCAGTCCCTAAGAGGGTGTCTGAAAAGTGGAATTTCCATGGCCTTAGCCTTGTTGTGGTGGCGGAGCGTCATGTCCCGTCGCGACCTTCAGGACTTTAAGGGGGCGTTTCCACCACTTTTTTTACTGTCTCCAGGTCTTTCCGAAAGTCTGTTCGATCTGGTGCATACTTCACGGCATTACTGTGCTCCTCCATTGCTTTCTCGATTTGGCCCAGCTTTAGGTAAATGTTTCCCAAGAGGTTTCGTATATCTGCGTTGGCTGGTTGAATTGAAACAGCCCGGTTCGCAAAACTAAGAGCCTGGGAAAAATCTTTGCGCCGATACCAGTAGTCCGCCATGAGCTGATCACCCTTGAAGGACGATGGATCGATCTCCTGAAGCCGGGTGAGATGCGCGTAAGCTTGGGACCAGTCTTCTGTTGACAGGAAAATCTCAGCAAGATTCTGATGGGCTTCCCAATTGTCTGGGCTTAATTCCGCCAGCTGCTGGAACAATTCTCGCGCTTCAGATATGTTTCCTTGCTTCAGAGACTCTCTTGCCAACGTGACCAAAGTCAATTCCTCCCGTTCCCTCATTTCCTTCTGCCGTTCAGCAAGGTTCGACTCGAGAGATTTTCTCAGCTTGAAATATTCATTCCCTTTCGCCCTTTCTCCTTTCCTCTGGTAGGCCTGACCGAGAGCATAGTAGATTTTCGGAAGGCTGGCTGCTGCTGGTTCGGAGCGCTTTAAGTACTGGATTGCTTCATCCATCTCACCGAGCGATAGGCAAACGGATGCCAAGGCATAAAGGGTCTCTGGATTATCGGGCTGCGGCCCCAACGCTTCCAGATAAGCCTTTTTGGCTGCTGCCAGTTGACCCCGTTGCTCATAGATTCTGCCCAATTCGAAAAGGTCAGCCGGGTTACCAGGGACCTTTTCCAGACTCTTCTCGATAGAGTGTTGCGCGAGATCCAGGTTGCCCATCAGCTTGTAGATCTTCCCTCGGTAGAAATCCATTCTTGGATTGGAGGGTTCGCGGACAGCCAGTTCATCCACGATTCGCATCGCTTCGCCGGCTCGTTCCAAGCTGAAATAGACTTTCATCAGTTCAGTCAAGTTGGCGCTCGAAAGCCGATTCAGAGCGGTTTTCTGATCAAAAACCACCAACACCCGCATGGCTTGCCGCGTTTGACCCAATCGAGCCAGGACGTTTCCGAGAGCCAGGGCATGGTCGGGTTGTTCCGGCCCAAGCCGCATCGCTTCGTAGAGTTCGGCTGCGGCTGCATTCAAATGGCCGGATTCTGCCAAGGCGACCCCCAGATAGAAGTAGGCGTGAGCTTTCAATGGAGCCGCCTGCTTTAACTGCTTGAAAGCGGAAATCGCTTGGGGAAAGTGCCCTCCGGCCAGATGTTTCTTCCCTTCATCGAGAAGCTTCTCCTGTTCCGAACGGTCGGCCGGAACGGTTTCGCTTGCCATTGGAAGCGTTCTCCCGAGTGTCACTAACAACAGAATCCAAGTGAGAGAACAATAATGTACCCTGGATATCATGTCGATTATCTCTACCTCAGTCCCAATTGATTGTAATAGGATGAGTCAACTTTCATGGGTTCTTTGCGCCGAAAGGTATCGAAATGCTGGTAGAATGACCTGCATGAAACTGCTCTCAGCAACGCTGTTGTGTTCGACTCTTGTAAATCCCTCATTGACGCACCAGATGCATGCAGCACCAGACCGGCTTCCGTCCCAGCGGGAGATTCTCGCCATTATGCATAAGGTCAACGATTGGCAATCTGCAAACCCTGTCATGCCGGCCGGGAACCGCAACTGGGAGCGAGCAACATGGTACACCGGCGTGATGTCGGCCTGGAAGGAAACTCAGGACCGCCGTTTCTTGAATCAAGCGCTTGACTGGGGGCGGCAACACAAATGGCAAGTCGGTACCGAACCGGGTGGAGCCAACCGCCTGTTCTGTGTTGAGACCTGGCTGGAACTGTATTTTGTCACGAAAGATCGAGCCATGATTGATCCGGTAATCCAATGGCTTGATACACCTGAGCCCAACTCGCCGGCAGGCGCCAAACGGTGGTACCTCGAAGCCTGGGGTGAGAATCACACCTATGTCGATTCCCTGTACGGTGCCCCAACGCTGGCAATGCTGGCCCAAGCAACTGGGGAGAAGAAGTACCTGGAGACGATGCAGGCATTTTTCTTGGATGTCACAGGCGAGCTGTTCGACAAGGAATCAGGCCTCTATTACCGCGACGGGCGATTCATCGGCCGGAAAACGCCGAATGGCAGAAAAATCCTCTGGTCCAGGGGGAACGGCTGGGCCTTCGGCGGGATCGCACGTATTCTGGAATATCTACCGAAGGAGGATCCCAGGAGAATCGAGTACTTACAGATTTTCCGGCGCATGGCTTCCGAGATGGTGAAACGGCAGGGCACGGACGGTCTTTGGCGTCCGAACCTGGACGATCCGGACGCAGTTCCGGTGCCGGAGACAAGCGGCACCGGTTTCTTCTGCTACGGCCTGGCCTGGGGGATTAATCACGCCGTCCTGGAACCCTCTATTTATTTGCCCGCCGTCATCAAGGCCTGGGCAGGATTGTGTCAGAACGTATCTCCCGCCGGAAAGGTCTTGAGGGGGCAGTCGGTAGATTTTGAGCCGAATGCGGTCAAGCAGGAGAGCACCCACGAATACGTAACCGGCACCTTCCTCCTCGCTGGCAGCCAGGCGTACAAGCTCTCTGCCGCAAAATGACCGGGTGACTCTTCCCCAATCGCATTTCATTGAGTCTCCGATCCTCGATCCTCAGCCGTGGGGTGGTGCCCCACGATCCCCATGACCAACTGCCTGCGGGCAAAAGGCGTAACAAAGTGCTTCCTTAACGTTCGATATTATTATAGGTCCCGGATTAATCTGGCAGACAAGATCGATAGAATCAGATATCTCGGACGGTCCACAGCTTGTGACCATAATTCTCCTTCCTGGCCGAAGGTGAACAACTTCCTGGCCACTCAGACAAATTGAAAAGACAAATAACTAATACCGAGATCTGACGCTATTGAGTGCTG
>JBGPHY010000755.1:0-3161 GCA_041484625.1 Terriglobia bacterium
CCATCAAGGAAGCCGAAGCCATGTTGCTGATCTTCGGGAATATCGGCAAGAACGAGTTCCCGAGAGCTCTCAAAATAACCTTGGATCTGGCCACAGCCATGGGGACCGATGCGGCCAGTGCCGCGAAGACGCTCGGCAAGGCCCTGGAAGACCCGGTTAATGGACTAACAGCCCTTCGGAAGGCCGGTATCGTATTCTCAGCCGAACAGAAACAGGTGCTCAAATACCTGATTGATACCGGTCAGGCCGCCACTGCCCAGAAGATGATGCTCGATGAGATGTCTGCATCCATGGGCGACCGTGCCAAGGCAGCGGCCCAGGGACTCGGTGGGCAACTCGAGCAACTGGCAAAACAATTCCATGAGGCACAGGTTGAAATCGGAGAACAATTTGCGCCGATCGTCAAATCGCTGATTCAGGAATTTCCTAACCTGTCGGTAGTTGCTGTCGGTCTGGGCGGGCCAATCGTCGATCTGACAAAAAGTTTTGTCGAGCAATCGGCTGTTGCCCTGCCTCTCTGGATCGCGATGATCAAAGAAGGGCGCATAACTGCTGAATTTTTCAGTGTGGCCCTTGGATTACTTGGGAAAGCCACCGCTGTCCTGGGCGTCGCGTTCGCCTCATGGGAGATCGGCCGATTCGTCGGCTCCTTCGAGATTGCCGGTGAAAGCATCGACAAGACCACCCAAGCCCTGATGAAGGCGACGATTTTCGCCGGCCAATATGCCGCCGCCCAGGGCGACACCGAGAAGGCAATCAGGAATTTAAATGCGCTCTTGCCGATGACCCAACAAACCTTTCAGCGGCAGGGAGAAACCGTTGAAGCCTTGTATAAACGCACGCTCGAGCTCGTGATGGCGCAGAAACAACTGTATCCCGAGCTGGACAAAACCAATAAGTCGACCCGCAACCTGACCGCTGAAATGAAGGCCCACGCTGAAGCGGTGAAGCAAGCCGAGGCGGTTTCCAAGGCCTGGGCTCAAGTGGTGAACCAGGACGTTGTAGAAAGCCTGAACGCCATGGATGCCGAGATAAAACGGCTCAGGATAAATGAGTTGGTCAATGGCTTCCAGGGGCTGAATGACAAAAGCATCGAACTCGGTGCAGGCCTGAAAGACGCCGCGGCCCGGACCAACGAATTACATCTTGGGTTTATACAACTTTCTGAAGTTCTCCCAGCTATCCCGCCCTTTGTCCTCAATATCGATGCGGCCTTCAAAACCCTCGGCATCACTACCGATGAAATGTTGGTCAAGCAGGTCGACGAGGCCTTTGCCGCTTACAAGAGAATTTCTGAGGATGGGACCCGTTCGGCCCGTGAGGTCGAGCTCGCCTGGGCCAAAGCCATGCAGGCCCAGATCGACATGGCCAAGAAGATGGGCCAGGATGTTCCTGCTGAATATCAGAAAGAAGTCGACAAAATCAAAGGCACTTATGACCAACTTGGCGCCCATGCGAAGAAAACCTCCGAAGGTATTGGGACGGACTTGACAAATATCCTAGGCAAGATCCCTGACGTTTTGGCCAATGCCCTTTCCAATGCTCTGGTAGGGATCGGAAGCTTTGGCGACAACCTTGTCAAGGCTTTCCAACGAATCGGGGCACAAGTGGCTGAAGTTTTCATTAAATATGGAATTCAAGTCATTTTGGGCAGCCTGGGCAGTATTGGAGCGGCTCTCGGAGGAATCGTTGGCGGCCTGCCCGGAGGTGGGGGCGGAGGTGGCGGAACCGGACCAGGAGGCCTGAACCTGCCGCAATGGTTGATCGACATCGTCGGTCCGTCGGCACTCGGTGGAATCGGAGGGGTTACTCTCGGGAAGATTGCGGGGATTAGTGGTATGGGACAGGCTGTCGCGGGAATGGGTGGCGCAATCGCGGGCGGCTTGGCAGGGGTTCTCGGTCTGGGATCTTGGGCCGGACCAATCGGCCTTGGAGTCGCGGGTGCCATCGCAGGGTTATGGTACGTATTTACTCACAACAAAGGTAAGGTCGAGGATACCAAACTGGCCGAGGCAGAATGGCCCAAGATCTGGGCCGCGGCCAACGCTTACAAGAACGCGCCTGCAGCCCCTACGGAAGAACAGGAAAATATGGCCTACCAGGCCATGACCGGGGTAGTCAGTCAGATGTGGAATTTTATGGCTACAAACTTCAAGCGGAAAGAGTCGATCACCGATCAGGGCCGGTACATGGTCGATGTCTATAAACTGCTCGATTGGACCTTCTCTGAACACATCAAGACCATCCAGGCAATGGGCTCGACCAGCGGAGCAACGACTGGCACAACCGTCGGCTCCCGAGAGAATCCAACTGTGGTCGATCCGGGCCGTACACGCTTTGCCGCCGGCAGCATCGTCACGCGCCCGACCCTGGCGCTGATCGGGAAAGCGGGCCCGGAGGCTGTGATACCGCTGAACGGCAAGGGTGCGGTCGGGAATGTGACCAACAATTTCTATTTCAAAGTCATAGCCAACGATTCTGAAAAATTGGGTAATGAAACACTTCGAATGATCAAAACGAATCGCGGAGGATTTCGCACCCGTTTAAACCTGGCCCTGGCGGGACAATGACCAACCTGACCTAACGTCCCGAGAGCCTGAGAGCCCGGCGAAGAAGCCGGACCATTCTACATAGAGAAGTTCGAATCAATTGACAGAGGGGATCGCTTTGAGGCGTGTCGCGAAACGGCGGGGCGCAATCGAAATGACAATCGAGGAGGAACGCGCCCGAGAACCCGATGGTGAGACCATTCCCGATGACGAATTCGGTTACAAAGGCCAACATACCGGACGCGGATTCTCCCATGGCGGCCAGGGTGGACGGGTCGTTTCCTGGATCATTCGTTACGAGCCGAAGGTGATTATCTTCCGGGTGGATTCGGGATGAGGCTGGGAAGCAGGCCTTTCTTCTGAGACCAGCATAAACAGGGGCTTTTCAGGGGGTACTACAGTATGTCCGACCGTCTACCGATCGATCCTGGGGCAAATGGTGAAGAGATTTTTGAGACAAAAACCCCGAAGAGGCAAATAAGATTGCGATGGAGTTGCACTGACCACTCGCATGACACCCATCGGTGGTGGTTGACAGCATGGCTCTGTGGCCGCTGGCAGAAATTGGCCGTTGGGAGTGGGTTTGAGCGCCAGGCCGCGAAGGAACGGCAG
>JBGPHY010000756.1:0-3154 GCA_041484625.1 Terriglobia bacterium
GGGACTTTTTCACCCTGAAGCGTGAACTCTGAACGCTCATTCACCTAGAAGGTGAGCTTGAAGCCGAACTGCAAGACGCGAGGATCACGGAAGGCGCTGACGTTGCCAAAGGTGTTAGTGTACGTGCTGCTGATCCCCGAGCCAGGGTTGTCGCCACCGAAGCTAGTATTGGTTCCCCAAAGCTGGGCATGGTTGAATACGTTGAACGCGTCAAGAGCGATCTTCATATTCACAACTTCTTTGATGCGGATGTTCTTGGCCAACGAGAAATCCCAGTTCCCAAAGCCGGGACCCCGCAGCGCATTCCGATGCAGGTTGCCGTAAAAGCCATCCTGCGGACGGGCAAATGCCAACGGATTAAGCCAATGGTTCTTGGCCTGTCCCGCAAAAGGATCGCCAATCAGATCCGCACGCTGGGTTCCAGCATCAATTCCTTTCAGGTCGCCGTTGGAATTAACGTTAAGAGGGAATCCAGACTGGTAATGGGTGATGCCGCTGAACTGCCAGCCATTCAGCAGGGCTCGTCCGACCATACTGTCCAGAGCCCCCTTCACGTTGGGCAACTGGTAAATGTAATCAACCGTTAAGGAGTGAGTGGCATCGTAACCGGCTGGCGCCCAGTTGGCCTTGACATTGAGAGGGTTGTCGAGGTTGGTGCTGTCATCATCCACAATGTCCATGGTCTTGGACCAGGTGTAATTGAGGTTGAAAGACAACCGGTTGGTAAACCGACGGCTCAGCCGAACCAGCATGGCATTGTAAGAAGAAATGCCAGATGTCTCAATCGACGTGAGGCCGCCAAATCCAATATACGGCCGCAAAGCATCGTTGTGAAAATTAACGGAAGGAAGGCGGGTCGGATCGAGGAAGAATCCCGCTGGTGTTCCGTTAACAGATCTTTGGACCATCAGGTGAGTTCCATGGTTTCCAACGTAGGACAAATCGAGCGCAAAGCTATGTTCCAGGTCTCTCTGAACGCCCAAGTTCCATGAATAGATGGTCGGCATCGTATTGCCTACCGGGAAGATTGAGTATCCCGGAGGCGCGATGGAGGTCGGTATCACGCCCCCTGAAGGCCCAGGGGTAATATTGTCTACATTGAGATTATATTCACCAGCCCCAACACCGTTGGGGAATTGAGCGCCAGCGCCAAAGTTAAAGTTGTTCTGGCGCAGACGTTCAATGTACTGTCCGAACCCGGCCCGTAGGGCCGTTTTGCCGTCCCCAAATACGTCATAAGCAAAACCGACTCGGGGAGCAACAAAATTCCCGGTTGCGGCGAATCCGCGCTGGACGCCAGAGCAAGGGTCGCAAATCAACCCGTTGGCCTGCAATACAGGGAGCGCCTCGCCGATAATTAGCCCTGAACTTCCAGGTGTGATGTCAATCTGGGGAGGGTTAGACCGGTTGTACTTCCCCAGGTCAACACTCCAGAGCGGGAAGGTTCCTTCCGCAGGCGGTTGCCCTGACCGGGTATAGGTGTACGTCGGGGTGGTCCGTTGGAACCGCAAGCCGTATTCGAAGGTCAGTTTGGGGCTGATCTTCCAGCTATCCTGTGCAAACCCCTCCCAGGACTGGAACCGGAAATAAGGATAAACAGAGGCACTGGCCTGGGTGTATCCCGTGATATTCCCCAGCATCAGGTTGGCTAGCGGAGCACTAGAATCCCCTTTGTTGTTGACATTCCCACTTGAAAAATCGAGTTCTCCCTGGGCCGAGCCAAAGTTGGCAGTCTGCTTCTTGTTATCCCGGTTGTAATGGAATCCGAATTTCATGCTATGCGACTTCTTTACCCAGGAGAGGTTCTGCGTAAATGCATAATCTTTCCCGTCATTGTGCCAGCCGGGAGAACCCCATGCCATAACGATTCCTGGGATTGGACCAGCCCCCCAAGCATAGAAATTGGGAACGAAATTGTCCGTGTTGGTCCCCGGATAAAGCTGTGTGAAGTTTGCGCCCAGCGCGTCACGGTCTGCCGATTTGTCAGACGGAGTGAGGCTCTGCGACTGATGGTTGTAGGAAAAGATAGTTTCGGTAGCCACCGTCGGACTGAAAGTGTTGACAATATTCCACGACCAGGAACTCCCCGGCTTCGGCCGCTGTATGGGCCCGATAGGGGGTTGTGTGGCAAATCCAGACCAACCCCAAAGCGCTACAGGCTGGTACTCAATCTGGTAGTCATTGACCCAGCGGAAGAAGGTGGTAGTTTTGTTGCTCAAGTTGTAGTCAACTCGCAACAGGTCCTGATCTTTGCGGAGCCTGTCCGGGCTGGAAAAAAACCAACGCACCTGGCCTGGACTGGGAGAGGCATGGAAATTTGCATAACCTGGAACATTCGTAAATAACTTCAGCAGGCTGGCCGTCTTGGGGTTCCACTGAGAAGTCGGAACAATGTTGCCTGGGAACGGCGTTCCGTCAATGATATTGCCGCTACCATCGTATTTCAGCGATCCGGGTTGGAACACCGTCCCGACCTTGAACTGCGGAGCATGTGCCATCGGAGTGTCGGTCAAGAAAGACGAAAAATCGCCATTGGCTAACGTCGCTGCCCCAGGAAGATCAATATAGCTCGACCCGGAAGACGCTAGTTGCCGCCGTGTCATTTCCCGGTTATAAAAGAAGAACAGCTTTTTGTTGTCCTTGGTGGAAACCTTCGGGATCGGCACCCAGCCGCTGAAGTTGCCGCCAAACAGGTTGTAGCGCAGCTTATCTTTCAGGGGGGAGTCGGCCTTCCGGGCATCCAGAGAATTGTTGCGGACATACTCGTACGCCGTACCGTGGAAACTGGACCCGCCCGACTTGCTTTGAACAGCGACCACCATGCCGGAGTTGCGCCCGCCCTCGGCGTTGAAGCTGCTCTGCTGCATTTTGAATTCGGCAATGGAGTCGATACTGGGTTGAGTGTACTGAGACTGGTTGTCACCCACGTCCAGGTTCGGAGAGCCATCCAGATAGAAATTGTTTTGGGAACCGCGTCCGCCGATGGAGTGGAATCCGCTAACATCATTGAAGTTGGTGCCGAAATCGCTTTGGATGCTGCTGATCACACCAGAAACCGTAAACATCAAAGCCACCCAGTTGCGGCCATTCATGGGCAACTCCTGGATCTGCTTCGATTCCACCAGGAAAGATTTTTCCATGGTGTTGGTCTGCA
>JBGPHY010000757.1:0-3152 GCA_041484625.1 Terriglobia bacterium
CAGCTTGGCCGCTCCTTTCTTGATCAGCAACTCACCACAGCGCGGCCGGAATGGCGGCAGGAGGCTTTTCCCGCTGGGTGTGTTAAAGACTTGCTCCGAACTGCCGGAGACCCCAATCAAGGCTTCGACCTGATCATAATAGGGTGCTACGTCGTCATAGCTGATTGGCCAATCGTCGCCCCAGCCGTCCTGCAGGCTGTTCGGCTTGAAGTCCAGCGGTCCAAAACGATCGGTGTTTCTGCCCCACAGCAAAGTGCGCCCCCCAACCGCCCGCAATCGGGTCCACGTGAATTTCGAACCGGGGGCCAGGGCGTAAGGGTCTTCAGAGGGAATCGTATAGAGATGATCGGTCCACTCTTTGATCTTCCAGCCCATACCTTGGGGGAGTTGACCGTAGCGGCCCGATCTGCCCTCTCCGCGGTAGGGCCAATCGTAGGGGAATTTGTGGTTATGGAAGTCTTTATCAGGATCAATCATGCGACCGGCTTCCAGGCACAACACATTCATTCCTTGGGTGGCGAGGACGTAACTGGCAATCCCTCCTGCGGCCCCCGAACCAGCAACAATGACATCATAAACAGGCTGCGAAGCCATACCGGCCTCCAGAGTCCTCACAAACACATTACAGGATCAACTTATAAATCTACCACAATGGGACAAGATACCGAAGGACAATCAGGTCTGGGTGCACGAACGGACGCGACGGTTAGCGGCAGCGCAGGCGTCGAAGAGCATCAATCGACCGGCTTGGGTCGCGGCGTCGCGCTTGCTGGTATCATGCCCATAGCCCATTGAACCATGTCCAACCACATCCTCTGTATTTCGGTACGGTCCCAGACGGCTTGTTCATGGCCGAGGCCGTTATATAACACGCGCCCCTTCCCGTAATTGCGGGCCCAAATGACCGCGAAATCCCTGTCGGTGCGGTGAACATTCTTCCGAGTTAAATCGATTTTGCCGGGATCAAGTCGCAATAGCACGCGGACCTTGTCCCGCGAGAAATCTTTGATTTGATAGATTTCATCCAAAAGAGTGAAAGACCGCGGCAAATGTTGCATGCCAGGGAAATCCGGGTCTTCCAGCAGCGGCGCATTGAATACTCCCCAGGGGTGCTCATCGTAGTAACCCCCAATCATCTCTCCATAAGCAGGCCATGAAGTAAATGTTATGGTGGCACTATGAATGCCGATGAACCCCTTGCCGTCATCCCTGACAAATGAGAGCAGGTCGGCCTTCTGCGATTCATCCATATCGAGATCCCCGTCGGTGTAAAACACAATGGCATCATAAGCAGCGAGGTTCTTGGCGCCCCATTTCAGCGGCTTCTTGGTGATGGAAGCGCAGTCTGTCCTGAAAGTGGTATCCCATAGCCTTGAGGCGCGGCCGAGGCTGTAGAGTGTGACCATCGCGCTGGAAACCGAATCGTGCTGGTACCCCTTGCTTTGACCAATCACCAGTAGGTTCCGTTTCTTCACCTGGGCAACTGGGGTACTTGCCAGCCCAAGGCTCAAAATCATGGTGAGTACCATTTGTCGCGTTCTCATGACGAACTCCAATCCGAAAGTTGAATCGATCCGGCTAGTTGTCTGAAACGGTGAGCCTGACCAGGATCTTCAGAGGCTGCAATCCGAATGCTCAGCGGTTCCGCCGCTATTGAAAATTAAAGCTCGGCGGTATATTGTGTGTAATCAGCTAAACTCTACCGGCAGGAGGAGACGAAATATGAAAGACGTCTGGGTTGTTTGTCTTTTTGGAGCTATGTTGTTGCAGGCAACCACGGGCTACAAGGTCCAAGCCCGCTACCCGGTCCCCGGCAACGGTGGATTCGATTACCTGACGATCGACAGTTCGGCACGCCGGATCTACGTTTCGCACGGGACCCAGGTGGATGTCCTGGATGCCGATAGCGGAAAGGTCGTCGGCACCATCCCGGACACTCCGGGTGTGCACGGGATCGCCATCGCTTCGGATTTCAAGCACGGATTCACCAGCAACGGCCGCGAGGACAAAGTGTCGATGTTCGATCCGTCGACCCTGAAGCTCATCAAAAAAATCGATGTCGGCAAGGGGCCGGACGGGATCTATTACGATCCCATTACCAAACGCGTGTTCACCAACAACCACGGTTCCCACGATATCACTGCAATCAATGCCGCGACCGGCGAAGTTGTGGGAACAGTGAAGGCGGAGGGTGACGGCGAACAGGCAGTGATTGGCGCCGATGGTCTGATCTATGTCAACAGTGAGGACACCGACGAGGTGGTGGTCTTCGATCCGAAATCGTTCGAGGTCAAGAAGCGCCTCCCCATCGGCGTGGCGAAGACCCCGACTGGGCTGGCGTATAATCCGAAGACCAATCGCCTGTTCATCGGCTGCCGCAATGAGCCCAAGATGGTCGTCATGGATGCAGCCACGGGCAAGGTGATTAACAGCTTCCCCATTGGCGCACATGTCGACTATGCGACATTTGACCCTTCCTCCAGTCTGATCTTCTTTTCGTGCGGAGATGGAACCTTGAGCATCTACCTTGAGAAGTCCGCGGACGAATACAGAGATGCGGGAGCGGTGAGCACACAACCGAGCGCGAAGACGATGGCCTTCGATCCGAAGACCAAGAAGATCTTTCTTTCGGCGGCCGAATATCAAGAGACACCAGCCACCGACCCGTCGCAGCGGCCGCGGCGCTCGGTGAAACCAGGATCATTCGTTGTGCTGGTCGTTGCCAAGTCATAAAGCGAACGCCTCCTTTGTTGTCGTTGCCGGACATTGCCGCATTCCAGCAACAATTCCCACCACAGGCGTGTGTCTGCAACTATGACTGATGGCGGTCCGCGCAGGTTGGTTATATCATTGGACTTTGTTGGCCCCGGAAAATTCGTCGCGGAGGTTTGCGCAGACGCTCTCGACGCCCCGGACCAGCCGTCGAAGCTCACGTTCCGGCGGTTCGAGGTTGCTGCCGCAGATACTATCCTGGCTCGCTTGGCGCCCGCTGGAGGGCACGTCATTCGTTTGATCCAATTCGGTAGGTATTGGAGTGGGTTGTGGGGGAAGCCGGGGCCTGGAGTTGATCAGGGTATTGCATGGCAGTTCGAGCCAGCGAACGTGGAGGCATCTCCCGGTACGTGTGTTGTTTCCACTCGTCCCTCTGTTCG
>JBGPHY010000758.1:0-3151 GCA_041484625.1 Terriglobia bacterium
ACCTGAGCGTGAGCGGACCGGTCATCTTGGACGATCCATTGGTCAGCACGTCACTTCCGCTGTCGGACACTTCGCGAGCGGACGTGAGCGTGGAGGTTTCTCTGAGTAATCATGAATCGACGGCCGTATCCGGAACTCTCCGAGGGCGCTTTGGCGAAGTTTTGTTCGAACAGCCCGTGACGATCGAGGGCTCCGCTACAAAGAAACTGGTTTTGGATCCGTCGACGCACTCCAAATTGCGCCTGCAGAATCCCAAACTCTGGTGGCCCGTGGGATACGGCGAGCCCAACTTGTATGGCGTGGAACTGAAGTTCGAAACGGAGGACCACCAGCTGTCGGATGCGCAATCATTCCAGGCAGGTGTCCGGCAGATGGCTTATAGCGAAGAGGACAGCGCACTAAGAATCTGGATCAACGGCAGGCGCCTCGTGCCGCGCGGTGGAAATTGGGGCTTCGGCGAGTCCATGCTGCGCTACCGCGGGCGAGAGTACGACGTGGCGGTGCGCTACCACCGGGACATGAACTTCACCATGATCCGCAACTGGGTGGGACAAATTGGCGAGGACGAATTCTACGAGGCGTGCGACCGGCATGGTGTCATGGTGTGGCAGGATTTCTGGCTGGCAAATCCATGGGACGGACCGGACCCCGATGACGACGATCTGTTCATGCGGAACGTGAAGGACACCGTGCAGCGGATTCGCAATCATCCCTCCATCGGGCTGTACTGCGGCCGCAATGAGGAATATCCGCCCCAGACACTGGAAGAGGGGATGAGAAAGGCCCTGGCGGAGATGCATCCCGGACTGCACTATATTTCCAGTTCTGCGGACGATGTCGTCAGCGGACACGGTCCGTACCAGGCAATGCCGCCAAAGTACTATTACGCGCAGCGGGCAACGAAGCAGTTCCACAGTGAGTTGGGCATGCCAAACATCGTCACCATGGATAGTCTGCGGGCCATGATGCCGGAGACCGCGATGTGGCCGCAAGGACGCATGTGGGGCCTGCACGACTTCTGCCTGCGTGGGGCACAAGGCGGTGCCTCGTTCCGCGAGCAGATCGAAAAGAGCTATGGCGGCGCCAACAACGTCGCAGATTGGATTTCACTGGCTCAATTCGTGAACTATGAAGGTTATCGCGCCATGTTTGAGGCTCAGAGCAAAAATCGCATGGGCTTGCTGATCTGGATGAGCCATCCCTGTTGGCCGTCTTTCGTGTGGCAGACCTACGACTACTACTTCGAACCGGCAGCGGCTTACTTCGCCTGCAAGAAAGCCTCGGAGCCCCTGCACATTCAATGGAACCCTTTCAGTGATAGTATCGAAGTAGTGAATTATAGCGGAGGGAACCCCCGAGCCTTGGCCGCCCAGGTGGAGGTCTTGAACATGGACGGAAAAGTGAAATGGGGAAAGGTGGCTTCCGTGGATAGCGCGGAAGACAGCGCTGTCTCGCCCATCAAGATGGAATACCCATCCGGACTGACTCCGGTGCACTTTCTTCGACTGAAGCTCACGCGCGGTCGTCAGGTCCTGTCGGAAAACTTTTACTGGCGCGGCCTTGAGGAAGGAAACTATCAGGCAATTCGTGATCTGCCGAAGGTCAGGCTGAAAGCTCGAACGCACATTGAGCGACAGAGCCGGCGCTGGAAATTGACGACCGAATTGCAGAACGTTTCAAGCCACCCGGCCTTGATGGTCAGGTTGAAGGCAGTGAGGGAGAAGAACGGAGACCGCATTCTGCCTGCACTGTACAGCGACAACTACCTGGCGCTGATGCCCAGCGAGAAGCGAACCATCCACACAGAGTTGGAGGATGCCGACACCCGTGGCCAGAAGCCGCGGATAGCAATTGAAGGCTTCAACCTGGGAGAGCTATCCGAAAAATAGAATCTCCACCTGGGAGGATTGTTTAATGAACCAGCGACATCGCCGCGATTTCTTGAAGACTGCCGGTGTGGCATTCACAACATCATTATTCACCGGTAATGTGAAAGGCGCCAACAGCCTCCTGGCGGGAGCTGTGATCGGTACCGGTGTCATGGGATGCGAGAACCTGGCCGTGGCTGCCAGACAGCCGGGGGTGGAGATTGCTGCCATTTGCGACGTGTTCCAGCCCAACCTGGAACGCGGCGCTGCGGTGCTGGCCAAAAGAGGCAAGAAGGCCAAAGAGGTGAGGGATTTCCGCGAGATTTTGGCAGACAGGTCCATCGATTTCGTCAACATCTCTACGCCGGATCACTGGCATGCGTACATGACGGTCGAGGCCTGCAAGGCCGGTAAGGACGTTTATGTGGAGAAGCCTGTCTGTGTGGCTGTCGACGAAGGCCTCAAGATGGTCGAGGCCGCGCGCAAGTACAACCGGGTAGTACAGGCAGGAACGTGGCAACGTTCGGGCCGGCACTTCCAGAGAGCATGCGAAATCGTCAGGAGTGGCCAGCTTGGAAAGGTGGCCTTCGCCAAGGCATGGATCTTCTCCAACCAGCCCAAGGAAGGCATCGGCAGTCCGCCGGATGGAAACCCGCCTAAGGAGTTGGATTGGGATCTCTGGCTGGGTCCGGCGCCTGCCCGAACCTTCAACCCCAATCGCTTCGGTGTCTATCCGAATACCTATTCCTATTTCCGTTACTTCTGGGACTACGCGGGCGGAGTGATTACAGATTCGGGTATCCACATGATCGACATCGTTCACATGGCCATGGGAGACGCGATGCCGATATCGATCCAGAGCGGCGGGAGTAAGTTCTGGTTCGAGGATGATACGGAGACCCCGGACACCTTACAGGTTACCTATGAATATCCAGGATTCCTGGGCTCCTGGGACCACCGCTCGAACAACACGGAAGCGATGCCAGCCAGGCTGATGGGCACGCAATTCCACGGCTCGAAGGGGACCCTCTACGTGGACCGGGCAGTACTGCGTGTCACCCCGGAAAAGAAGTCAGACCTCGAGCCGCTGGAGATGAAAATGGTTACCGATCCGCACCCTCTGCATTGGGAGAACTTCATTGACTGCATCAGGGCCCGCAAGCGCGCCAACAGCGACATTGAAATGTGCTTCAAATCCTCAGCCGCTTGTATCCTGGGCAACGTCTCATACCAGGCGAAGATCCGGCTGGATTGGGACGACCAGGCCAAAACTGTGACGCAAA
>JBGPHY010000759.1:0-3149 GCA_041484625.1 Terriglobia bacterium
AGTGACCGAGTACATTTGCTTTACTTGGCCTATTGTTACACCCAATTCCGGACATGTTACATACACACTATCCTACAAAAGCAGAGATCCTGCGCCAAATGGAGAAGATTCTTCATAGTCAGAGCCTGCATGGATCCGAGAGTCTAAGGTTGTTTCTCCAATTTGTCGTAACCAAAGCTGTCGACAAACAAGAGAGTCAGCTCAAGGAATATACGATCGCGACTGAGGTGTTCGGGCGCGATGGTGCCTTTGATCCTCGGGTCGATTCTGTGGTTCGGGTCCAGGCCGGCAGATTGCGTATTAAAGTCCAGGAATACTACACAACCGAAGGAAAACACGATTCGATCCTTATCGATTTGCCGAAAGGGCAATATTCCCCCTCCTTCTCATACCTGAAGACACCAGAGACACCTGCCCTCGCCGAGTCCAGAGAGGAGTACGTTCCATCCAAGCCTGTGGGGCCACCCAACCAGGTAATGCCACCAGGTATTGCAGCGACACAACGGCCATCTTTCAAGCGAGACCGTCGACTCATCGTGGCCTTGAGTTTGCTCTCGATTGCTCTCGCTTCTTCGACATTTTTCTTCTATGGGAGGGCTAAGGAGAACCAGCCGAGCCTGCCGACCCCGAGGGGGGATATTACCGAGATGAGATCTATTCGCCCTCTCTGGCAGGAATTCATTCAATCACCCGAGCCCGTTCTAATTGCTTACAGTAATACGGTGTTTGAGGGGATTCCGGAAACTGGCATGAAGCTGCTGGCTCCTCTCGACTCCGTCAGACTCAAGCCGGGAATGGCCCAACCTTTGCAACCTCTGACATCGGCGTTTCGGGACAAGGTCATCACACAGCACTACACTGGTGTGGGAGAAGTGATGGGTGTGTACCTGCTAGGGGAGTACTTTGGAAAGCTGGGAAGATCGGTTCGGGTCAAGCGAAGCCTGCTATTAACTTGGGAGGATTTGAAGTCCGAAAACTTTATCTTTCTGGGCTCGTCTGCCGAAAACCTGCTTCTCCGGGATTTGCCTCAAGAACAGCAGTTTATCTTCCGAACTGTGAAGACAGCTTCCGGAAAATCGGTGTTCGGGATTGTTAACCTCAAACCCAAACCTGGCGAAGAGAATTACTACCTTGCCAGACAAGAAGGTCCGTCCCCCAGCCAGATCTCTGAAGACTATGCCTTGATTAGTCTGCTGAGAGGACTGAACCCTAAGACTCGTCTCTTGATCCTGGCCGGTATTTCGACATATGGCACACAGGCTGCTGTCGAATATGTGGTTAAGCCTGAGTATGCCGCAGAGCTAGTTTCCCACCTCAACATTGCTAACAATAGAAATGCAGTCAGCCTTCCCCCGTATTACCAGGCCCTGATCCGCGTCAAAGTCAACGGTGAAGTCCCGGTTCACTCCACATACGTGACCCATCACGTTTTAAATTGAATAATGGCCCTCGCAGACGCTAGATTATGCGTCTCAGGCAACGTCGATCTTTCAAGTGCTTGAGAACACACCGAAATCCGCCACCCACGCTGGTTTTCGTGTTTTTATCAGTGTCGTTATATTCCCTCATTTTTCCTCATATTTCTCTTATTTCACCCCTTTTCTGTCACAGGAGTCCCACGTGGGGGTTTTTCCGTTCTTGAGAATCTAATCAGGCGAAGGTACTTTTTCCGGGCCGAGTCCCATGATTTGAGTTGGCCTGGGTGGGCCACTTCCCACTTCCGAAGAACACCTTCCCAGTAACGAATTCTTTGACCGTGTTTGCTCGGCAGTTCTCCACAACGTTTCACTAATCGTAGAAATTCCGGGGCATCATCGGCCAGTGGGCGCTTTCGACGTTTAATTTCCCATTCAATATGCAGGTTCTTATCCACGGCTCGCAGTTCCTTGATCGTCAAGGGCCGGGTATAGGTGACGGTTATCAGATTGTGCACGAGGGGAGCTAGCTTCCGGTTTGTGGTGATGACGGCATAGGGCACGGTTAGAGGTTCTCCACGGAAGAAATGGTCCACCATCATCAACTGAGACACGGAGCAGTATTGAGACAATTCCTCGGTCAAAACAGCGATGCGCCCCAGAGGTGAGCCCATATCACAAGGGAACGTTTCGTCTGAATCTGCAATCACATTTGGACCCGTGGCTTTTCTCCTGGCGAAGTAAGGCAACCGGTAATAAGAGAACCGGGGACCGCTCCAGTGTGACTTGATGAGCCTGGCTGCTTTGTCAGTCAACCGGGCGGCCTCTTGAATGAGGGCCTGGGCCTGCTTGCTGGCTTTCTCGGTGGGCGGCGTCCGTGAGGAAGATTGCCCAGAGATCCACCTCCGGGTGGCCTCAACAGATCGGAAGGGCGGGCCGGGGGATCCGAATAGCTCCATTCGCAGCTGCTCAATTCGTGGCCTGACGAATTCGGTGATTCTTTGGCTGTCAATGGCCGATTCAGGCGAGGCTGAGATTACATAGCGGTTGGCCTCATCGTGCATGACCTTAAGGCGGTCAATAGCATTAGGCATCCGTTCAGCGCGAACCCTGCCATCCGGCCCAGTGAGAGTATTCCAGAACATCTTCTCAAATACCCTGGTAGTTTCTGCTTGAGCGAGCTTCGGCGTTAGCTGTAAAGCAAACCACTTGTGAAGGGACGCGATTCTCTCCCGTTTTGATGCTGAGGGCCTGTTGTTCTGTTCCATTTAGGCTCCTTCAATTTGGACACCTAAAATTATGGTTGAATCCAAAATGACAGTCAAGAAAAATGGTAGCAACAAAGGGGGGATGAGGTATGGCAGAAAAGGACGAAGCACGAGGGGAAGAAATGCAGAAGGCTTTGCCGTGGGAACTGCGGAAGCTGACGGGACGTTTACTTGACATGCTGGTCGAAGGGGCGGAATCCAGAGCTGTAGCTAAGTACCGACTGGGGAGCGAACCAACGGCCACGGAAGAGGAGAGGGCATCCTGGCAGGATGAAGTTGAAAGAACGAACTGGATCCAAGACCGAATCCTCACCACTGTGGTCATCATGACCTGTGGTGGCGAGGTGCGGGACGACTTCATCGACAAGCCTGAGTTACGGCAAGAGCTAGTCAAAAAACTCCTTAAATTCCGGCGCGACCATCGACGCGGAAAAAAGAATGACCCGACTTTACCGGCTGGATTGAT
>JBGPHY010000760.1:0-3137 GCA_041484625.1 Terriglobia bacterium
CACTTAATTCTTCCCGACCGTCCGAACTCTTGTAAGGGTAAGGCCGGAAGAGACTGAGGGTCCACTCATCGGCATTCCCCGTCATGTCGTACAAACCGAAACCATTGGGAGGATACGATCCTACCGGGGTGGTCTTTCGGGATTGAGTGTCGGCTTTGGAAGCATCGTAGACATTGCCGTAGGCGTAGCGGGTGGCATGGGGTCCCTTGGCCGCCCGTTCCCATTCCGCTTCAGTCGGCAAGCGTTTGCCTACCCATCGAGCATAGGCGCCGGCATCCGTCCAATTGACCTGCACGACTGGATTCCGCTCAAGTCCCGGGGGGATGGCGCGGCCGTTCCAGTATGGGGGAGTGGAATGCCCGGTGGCATCGCAGAATTCCTTGTATTCCAGGTTGGTGACTTCGTATTTGTCCAGGTAAAAAGACTCTACCTGCACGCGATGCAAGGGCTTTTCCGCATCGCCAACTTTTTCTGATCCCATCGTCACAGACCCGGAGGGTATGAGCACCATACCTTCGGCCTTCGGGCCTGCCTGGAGCGCAGGGGAGAGAGCCACGTTAGAACGGTTCACCGGCGGAGCCGCCGGTGAGTCGGCAGCTTGCCGGGGCGTCGACGCAGCCTGAGGGCGGCGATAGATAACATTGTCCTGGTCGCCACCTACCTGGATTCGCTCCGCAGGTTCAGCCACGGACCGCCCGGCAGGAGGAGAAGCAGGAGGTGGAGAATCCTTGGAGGGAGGCCCTCTCTTAATTAAAATGGGTTTCCCCCCGCTGGTTTCCTGAGACTCGTCCACATCCTCGTCCGACTCCCCGCGCTTTGCGGTGCTGGCCTCTGATCGCGACGACGAGACAGGAGCTGACCTTTCCGACGGAGCAGGCCGGGTCGAGAGCTGCGGACGACTGGGGGATGTGGCAGCAGGTTCTGCCTCTCCCCGACTGTCCCTGCCCGATCCTGGCCGTGGCGACGCGTCAGTCTCAACTGGGCCGGCCTTCCCGCCAGCCAATACCTGGTTCTTCTTCCTCGACTCCTCGGCTTGCCGGGCATAGGCCTGGGCCTGGGCAGTATAGAAGGGGTCCGGTGTTGAGGAGAGAAGCGCATAAGTCAAGGTGACTTCTATAGTCTCGGGCTGGGTTCTTTCTATTTTCGAACAAACTGCCGTGAAATAAGGGAGACTTCGAGCCGAAATTTCTCTTAACTGAGACTCCGGCAGGTCAAATAGCCTGGCAAAATACCGTCCTGCTTTATCAATCGACAGGACCAGAGAGCGCCGGCTTTTCCCTTCGATCCGCACGTAATCCCCGCGGCCATAGACGAGCCGGTCGTAAACCCCCAATTGACCGGCCGACTTGATATTTGAGAGCTTGGCTGCAAACCCCGCAATGAGTTCAGGGGTCAGCTCAATACCTGTGGCAGACAGCAGGTCTGTTGGTGCGCCGAAATTGCAGGCCAGTGAAAGCAGGATGGCAAAGCCACGTCCCTGGAGGAATCCTGATTCCTTCAGTCCTAGCATGGAAGTCAACCTCGGATGCGCGAACGCATAGTCACCCGGCCACCCGCCGCTAATGCAACTGGAGGCCCACAATCTCACGCCGTCGGGATGAGGGTTCACCAAGCACAGCACATCAGTTCAGTAAAAACCTCATTAGAGAGCAACGCACCTCGAGGAGTCAGGCGGACCCGTTCCGGACTTGATTCCAGTAGCCCGCAATCCGCCAGATGGTGGATGGGAAGGCTGAACTTCTGAACGAAGTCATAGCCGAAGCGGGATTGGAAGAGGCGAAGATCCAGCCCCGGGATCACGCGCAGGCCTAGGAAGATAGCTTCTTCCTGACGATCTGTCTCCGATAGACCCACCACGGATTCCACCGCCTGACTTGTCTCTCTCACCCTCTGCACATACTTGGAAGGGCTCCTTTCATTTCCCCAGCGCCATCCGCTCACATAGGAGCAGGAACTGCAGCCGAAACCCAGGTAAGGTTGATCGGTCCAGTATTTCAGATTATGGCGGGATTCATAACCCGGCCGGCAGAAATTGGAGATCTCATAGTGGTGGTACCCCGCAAGACTAAACTGGCGGACAGCATCGAGATAGAAATGTTCCAGCAGTTCCTCATCGGGCAGACCTGGAAACTCAGAAGCTGAATGTGCAGGACGGCCCTCTCCCTTGGCCTGCCCATATATCCGTCCAAACATCGTGTTCTCATGGACCTCGAGGAGATACACGGAGATGTGTTCGGGGCCGAGTTGTTGAAGCCTCTCGAGAGTCTCCTGCCATTCCCCCGCCGATTGTCCAGGGAGCCCTGCGATCGCGTCGAGGCTGATGTTTTCGAAGCCTGCCTCCCGGAACATTGCCAATGTCGACAAGCCTTCTTCGACAGTGTGACTGCGGCCGATCCGCTGGAGCATTTCGTCCTGGAAAGCCTGCATGCCCAGGCTAATCCGATTGATCCCGGCTTCTTGATAGACCCGGATTTTGCTGGAACTAACACTTCCAGGATTCACTTCCAGAGTGATTTCAGCCTCCGGCAGGATTTCAAAATGAGACTGAAGGCAATCGATAAGTTCGAGAATTTGTCGAGCCGGTATGAAAGAAGGGGTTCCGCCGCCCAGGTAGACCGAGTCAACCTGGAGCGACTCAGGCAATCCTTCCTTCACCCCCACCGTATCCAGAACGGTTTGAACACTCCGGACCTCATGCTTTAAGGCATCCAGGTAAGGGTCCATCAGGCTGGACGGAAAGACCCCGGACACAAAATCACAGTAATGGCACTTGGATTGGCAAAAGGGAATATGGAGGTAGATCCCCAGTCGATCAGCCACGGCACCTCAGTAGATTGTCGTTGGCTCTGGAAAGCAGGGTCTCTTTGGTCGATGCATTTTGAGGGAACGTGGACCCGCCAAAAAGCGGTTCCAGGACCAAGTTTGAACCCTGCTGTCCTCGTTCCGCGTTGAAGGTCGTGACGCGCTCGCGAACACGTCCGGCGACTGCATTGATCCCGTTACTGTCAGTTTCGGGCAAGATGAAGGCAAACTCGTCGTAGGAATAACGGGCGATGAAGTCGATTTGGCGGCAACACGAGCGAAAGAGTCGCGACAGAGTTTTCATCGTCCCATCCCCGCCGGCTACCCCGTTGCCG
>JBGPHY010000761.1:0-3133 GCA_041484625.1 Terriglobia bacterium
GGCCGGGTCGCTCCCGCCGCATGTAGGCATGAGCCAGCCACTGAAGTTCCTTCCTGACCAGAGGTATCAACTGCTCCAAAGCGCTGGAGTTACCCTCACTCCAGGAGAGCAGCAACTGAGTTACGTCGGGAGAAATCGGGTGTGCCATAGGCCCTCCTTTGTACTCATGAGCCTATGTCGATTGAAAACAATATAGCACAGCCAATGATAGTTTCGGGGTCTGTTTTTCACATGAAGGGGGTGAGGACAGAAAGGCCCCCTCCAGCCCGGTTAAAGCAGAAGGTTCAGAGGCTCCATTGAGAGGTGCAGAAGGCCGGCCTGAATCCTCGAATTTCAGGATTCCAGGAGGTACGACCCATGAACCGGCCATTGCTTCTGATTGCGTCACTGATCCTGATGAGCACGATGAACCTGACAGGGATTACACTTTTGGCTAAGCCCGAGTCCCCGGAAGCCGAGCTGAGCATCACCGTTCACGTTTACAACTATGCTCGCATCCCGGCCCATACGCTGACCAGAACCGAAAAACAAGTGGCGGACTATTTCTTCCGTGCGGGAATCCAGCTACGATGGGTAGATTGCACGCCGTCGTCCAAAACCGGGCCCAGCTCTTCCTCATGTCTCTGGGATACAGACCCCTCGGACCTGGTTCTTAAGATTGTGCCCCGGTTTGATGCCAAAGCCGAGGGGTTCCGGGATGCCGTATTTGGATTGGCTGCAGGTTCCCAGGTCATCATCATTAATGAGAGAACGGAGGAGATTGCCCGAAGCGGGGAAGCAACCTACCCCCTGGTCCTTGGGATCACAATTGCTCATGAACTTGGCCACGCCTTACTGGGATCGAACTCGCATTCCGAGAATGGGATCATGCGTCCCCGGCTTCTGGGCGCAGACTTTAAGAAGGCCCAGTCGAAGACGCCGGTGTTTACCCCGGAACAGGCCGAGCAGATGCGCACCACTGTCCATCAGCGAAAGATCCTTCAAGCAGGGCGCAAAGAGGCACAATGAAAGTGAAGAAGCGCCTTTTCAGGTTAGATCCCCAGAGACTCAAGAGTCAGTCTCTTCCCTTAAGAATTCAATGTCTACCCAATATCTCTTGGGGTGATCGCGGTCCACCCAAATGTCGAGGGTAGGCTACCCCCGAGAAAGATTTTCCGCTATCATGTCAGTTTCTCGCCTGTACCGGCGAGGCGACTCGACTAAAGTAGCGGGCTCTTAAGCCCTGAATGGTTAAGTCGAGGATTCTGGGACCGGGCGGTATTTATTTCCATGTCGAAGTTCAGGAAGGGCTCATGAACAAGATGGACGAACAGTCTTCTGCCCCGACCAATTTCATTCGCGACATTATCGACGAGGATCTCAAGACCGGGAAAAACAGCGGCCAGGTGATTACCCGGTTTCCTCCAGAACCCAATGGCTACCTGCACATTGGGCATGCCAAGTCGATCTGCCTGAATTTTGGCTTGGCCCGCGATTACAAGGGACGATGCCACCTGCGCTTTGACGACACCAACCCGACGAAAGAAGAGTTGGAGTATGTCGAGTCAATCATGGAAGACGTTCGCTGGCTGGGCTTTGACTGGGAGCAGCACCTGTACTATGCCTCCGACTACTTCCGCCAGTTGTATGGATTCGCCCTGCAGATGATCCGCGAAGGGACGGCCTATGTTTGTGATTTGAGCGCTGACGAGATCCGCGACTACCGAGGCACCCTGACGGAACCTGGAAGAGACAGCCCCTATCGGAACCGCTCTGTGGAGGAAAACCTCGATCTATTCGAGCGGATGCGGGCTGGCGAATTTCCGGATGGATCTCGCACGCTGCGGGCCAAAATCGATATGACGTCGCCCAACCTCAACCTGCGAGATCCCGTCATGTACCGGATCCTGCACGCCGAGCACCATCGTACGGGAGACAATTGGTGCATCTATCCGATGTATGATTTTGCCCACGGCCAATCCGACATGATCGAAGGCATTACTCATTCTATCTGCACATTGGAATTTGAGGACCACCGCCCGCTGTACGACTGGTACCTGGAGCAGATTCATGCTCCCCATCGCCCTCGGCAGATCGAGTTTGCCCGTCTCAATCTCACATTCACTTTGTTGAGCAAGCGGAAGCTCCTGCGACTGGTCAATGACAACCATGTCCGGGGTTGGGACGATCCGCGCATGCCGACCATTGCCGGAATCCGCCGGCGCGGCTACACGCCGGAAGCTCTCCGTGCTTTTTGTGATCGGATTGGTGTCGCCAAGCGAGACAGCATCGTGGACCTGGCCCTGCTGGAACACCATGTGCGTGAGGACCTCAATAGGCATGCCCCCAGGATGATGGCGGTGCTCCGCCCATTGAAAGTGGTCCTTATTAATTACCCGGAAGGCCAAGTGGAGGAGATGGAGGCGGTCAATAATCCGGAAGACCCCTCCAGCGGCACTCGCACGGTCCCCTTCTCCCGCGTGCTCTACCTCGAGCAGGAGGATTTCATGGAGAACCCTCCCAAGAAATTCTACAGACTGGCGCCGGGGCGGGAGGTCCGATTGCGTTACGGATACTTCATCAGGTGTGTCGAGGTGGTAAAGGACCCGAGTACCGGGGAGATCACTGAACTCCACTGCAGCTACGATCCCGAGACTCGGGGCGGCAATGCCCCTGATGGCCGCAAAGTCAAAGTCACCCTGCACTGGGTCTCTGCCGCACACGCCATCCCGGCGGAGATACGCCTGTACGGGACGCTTTTCCTGAAGGAGAATCCCGACGATGTGCCGGAGGGAGTCGACTTCACCGCCAACCTCAATCCCAAGTCGCTGGAAGTGCTGTCCCGCTGTTTCCTGGAGCCTTCGCTGAAATCAGCCAAGCCTGGAGAACGCTTCCAGTTCGAACGGGTGGGATATTTCTGTGCGGACGTGAAGGATTCCAGTGGAGAACATTTGGTCTTTAACCGCATTGTCATCTTGAAGGACGAGTGGGCAAGGATTCAAAAGAGCGGGGAGAAGAATTAGTTAGAGGGTTTGCTATAGGAGAAACCGCTCACAAAGAGTACTCAAGCCTCAAAGATTTAGAAGTCCGGCAACGGTAGGAAAAGGCTTCAATCAGCGCTTGGTTCTCCCCAAGGAGCAGAGGGGTCTAATTA
>JBGPHY010000762.1:0-3127 GCA_041484625.1 Terriglobia bacterium
GAGAAGAAGCGCGCCTCCGAAGATTGCGTTATCTCATTTCGATGAGTGATAGTCACACATACATAGTCCTATAACAAATGAGAAATGTCAACATATGGTAGCCGCTTCAGGGAGTACCCACAACATAAGGCGCAATTGACAGAGGGGGATCGTGGGAAAACTGAGGTCGACTCCTGTCCCGTGTGCGCCAGCACCAAATTACTGTAGATATCTGTGGTAGTAATGATCAGTACTCGATATTGCTAACGACAGCCTTTATGGCAACCGCCTTTGGCGAGAGGCGGATGAAAACCGCTGGTGCGCCGTTAGCCATTTCCAGTACCGTGGAAATCGAGGCTAGAACAATGCGCCCACGCTTCCCTCGAAACCTGCATTCGACCCGAAATGGGAGATGCGTCCCTTTTGTGGTCATGGGGGCCACAATCACTGTCCCCAGATAATGGTTCATTTCATCTGGCGAGACAACCAGGCACGGCCTTGTCTTTTGGATTTCGTGTCCACTAGTTGGATCTAGAACAACCAGGACCACGTCAAACCGTTTCACCATTCCCAGTCCTCGTCATCAAAAGAGGATAGGGGCCCATTCTCAACGAAAGAGACATCGTCGTGTGCCAGAGAAGCCTTCCGCAACTCAGCCTCCCACTTCTTGCGCGGGTGGCTCGGGACTTGCACAATCACCCGCCCTTCCTCTGCAATAATCTCTACTTTCGAACTGAGCCCACTCTTCTTGAGTAGCAGTTTGGGAATACGAACCCCCTTGGAGTTCCCGATCTGGATAATGTGAGATAGGATAATTGATTCCATGAACGCCTCCACTGTAATTATCGTAATTACACGGTTGAAAATCAAGCATCCAATACTCCTTAACGGGGAAAACTGGAGGCTAGGGAATGAAAAAAGGATGCAGTATGAAAAGTGAAGGCTAGCAACGAGCCGCGGACGAGCGCAGACGGAATTCACCACAGAGGACACAGAGTGCACAGAGAAAGGCGAAAGGGGGGGGAAAGATATAAACAGGATGCACAGGATGGGCAGGATGAAAGTAGGGAAGTCCAAGGTCCAAAGTTAGCCGCGAATGAACGCGGATGAACGCAAATGGGGAGCCCAGGAAGAAGAGTGGTTTTCAGGAAACAAGAGGCAATTGGCGGATGCGGAAGCCGCTTTCGGTGACTGTGACTAAAGCCCCTGCCGTCAGATCCCCGGAGATGCGCTCAAGGACCTCAAGCAACCGAGCATTCACGCGAGCCGGTCTCATGTCAGCGAGGCGAAAAGTGACTACGCTAGGCAATCGCTGCTGACTGAGCGCAACGATCCGTCCGAAATCCAGGTCATGGGTTAGAAGGATTCGTTGTTCTGAGAGGGTTTTCTGCACGATTTTGGAGTCGGGAAGACGCTGAAGCCCTGAAGACGACAGGTGGACGGCATCGTGACCCAATTGCCGCAACAGTGTGGCAGTAGACTGGGCTAAGCCCATATCCAGGAGGAATCTCAGGCGGGTTCTTCGTGGGCCAGGTATACCGCTTCGTCTGTGGCCCAGGCTGCGTAGCGCAGACACTCCTTGATGTCTGCAGGCTCCAGATCTGGATATTCCGTAACAATCTCATTCGTGGTCATGCCATTGGCCAACAAGTTCATGACCAGAGAAACAGAAATACGCATCCCACGAATGCAAGCTTTCCCGCCTAGTATGTCGGGTTCGAAGATAATCCGCTCAAATCCCACCATCCGCTATGCTCCTTCGTTGCGAACTTGTGACCATCATAGCACGAGAGCAGGGCCGGAACAATCAGCCGCGAATGAACGCGAATGAACGCAAATGAAGGCGGAAGGAATTCACCACAGAGGACACAGAGAGCACAGAGAACGGCGAATGGGGGAAAAGATATAAACAGGATAGACAGGATGAAAGTAGGGAAGTCCAAAGTTAGCCGCGGATAAACGCGAATGAACGCGGATGGTGAGAAGAGACGTAAACAGGATGCACAGGATGGAGGCGAATAAACGCGGATCGGGAATTGACCGGGGACAACCCCCTGGCTTGCTTTGGTAAGGGGGAATAATGGGGAAAACGGGAAGAAGAGTCCAAAGTCCAAGGGCAGAGCTGCAGTGACAAGTGACAAGAGACGGGAGAACGAAGTTCAAAGTTCAAAGTCGATAAAAGAGTTCAAAGTTCAAAGTCAAAGGTCCAAAGTCGAGAAGAGAGTCCCCGCTAGAACAGGTCCAGAAATTCGTCCACGGTAAGCCCCGCTTCACGGATCAAGGCTCTCATGGTTCCTTTCGCAATTTCATCGTGGTCGGGAATCACCAAGCGGCGATGTGGCGGGTGAGCTTGTCTCAAGATGATGTGGCTTCCTCTTTGCCGGTCCCGCGTAGCCCAACTTGCTCAAGGCCTTGACGACGTCTCGGCCGGAGACCCGAGGGAGATGGCTCATCCGGAAACCTCAACCACTTCCTCGTCAATCGAAGGCGGAATCGGTTCGTTGTGCTCCCGCAGGCTCTCTAAGTACCCCTCGATCGCTTCCTGAACATTTTTTAGGGCTTCAGCGCGCGTGGTTCCTTGGGAAATACAGCCCGGCAAAGCTGGGACTTGAGCCACAAAAACACCGTCCTCGTCTGGCTCCAGGATGACCCGAAATCGCATGCCAGCCTCCTTCGATTCATTCATAACAGCCCATTATCGACATTCTACCATGAATAGCGATCGCGGAATGCGTAGGGTTCATCAATGGGGTTTGCAAATAGTTCAAAGTTCAAAGTCCAAGGTCCCAAGCCAGCCGCGAATGAACGCGCGGGTAATTCACCACAGAGGACACAGAGAGCACAGAGATAGGCGAAAAGGGGAAGCGGGGACAAGAAATTCTGAATTAGAGATTCTGAAATGTGAAAGGGCAGAGCTGGCCGGGAATGGACTCCGATCAATGAGACTCAATGAATTGCTGATGGGCCTGCAATGGACTATAATTAAGCTGGATGTGGATGCCGCGGTTTCACTTCATTTCACAGGGGGATGACTCCCATGCGATTCCAAGACTACATTATCCGTCGGCCCGACATTTGCGGCGGCGAACCTGTGGTCGCTGGAACCCGCGTCACCCTCAGAACCATTCTGGCCAGCTTGGCGGAGGGC
>JBGPHY010000763.1:0-3126 GCA_041484625.1 Terriglobia bacterium
AAGCACTCTTTGCCAGGCCACTGGTTAAGGCGATCTTGGCAAAAGTCCGACGGGTTACTAAACGGCCCCGCCTCTTTCCGACCGTTCTTTCTTTTGTCATTGGCTTATCGATGTCCATCATGTCCTCCAGAGAATAGGCGCCATTATACTCCGGTTGGATCCAGGAAGGTTCAGATTGCGAGATACATGATTGCCGCAAAGGACGGTGACCGTCTAGACCGTGCTTGCTGATTTCTAATCGGACCGGCTGAAATTGCGCGGGAATTGCCCAGGAAGAAAGGCAGAAGGTGTGGGCAGAAAGCGAAATGGAACCCAGAAGCGCAATGGTTCCCAATAATACTCCCATCTTCTTCATATAGGCTTTCATTAGACTACCTCCTCGTCGAGATGTGACAATTTTCTAACTAAGCGCTGGGCTGAGGGACGTATATTCGTGCAACTATTCCCCAGACCTGAGCGTAATAGTTTCAATCATAGAAACCAATACGAGTAGAATGAAGGTCGAATTTCGTATTCTGATCCGTGGGTTTCCACAGCAAGGTGCAAGTTACTGACCGTGCATCGCGCTGGCTGCCCCGAGTCGTCGCTATCGGGAAAGCTAGATAAACCCGGCAAATCTTCATTGACATTGGCGCCACTTGCTTGAGAATGAGGAGCCATGCAAGGGTAGCGATGGACGAGAGGTAGGATGACGATGGATCCTAATGCAGAAGAATTGTCCAGAGAGGACGACTTGTTAAAAAGCTGGTGAAAGCTGGAGACCGGCTTGGCTGGCTAGACTCCTTGCCTGCTTTACAGCATTAAAGGAGGCAACGATGAAAGAAAATCGATGGCTACGCAGGTCGGTCTTGATGGCCATTCCCGGTCTGGCTATTGACGCAGCCGGAATTGCATGGGGTTCGGAGGGGCAAGCAGTGAAATGGTCATCGGGCACCGAACAGCCTAAAACAAAGTTACCCCCCAATGCAACCGACTGTCACCATCACATCTACGATTCGCGCTACCCGGTGGATCCGAAAGCGGTATTGCGCCCGGCTGAGGCGACAGTTGCTGACTACCGACTTTTCCAAAAACGCATCGGAACAACTCGCAACGTCATCGTTCAGCCATCCACCTACGGCGTAGACAACCGCTTACTGCTCGAAGCGCTCGGGCAGTTCGGTCCCGCCGCCACCTGCGGCGTGGCAGTGGTGAACGCCAGGGTCACTGCTGCGGAGTTGAATCAGTTGCATGCGGCAGGCGTACGGGGCATTCGCTTCAACCTCGTATACGCCGACGCGGCAATGCTCAACTTGGTGGATCCGCTTTCAAAGCGTGTAGCGGCCCTGGGGTGGCATATCCAGGTTAATGCCTCTGCCGATCAGATCGCGGACGCCAACGACATCTGGAACCGCGTGCCTTGTCCGATTGTTTTCGATCATCTCGGCCACGTCCCGGAACCGCAGGGCATCAGCCATCCGGTGTTTGGCGTCATACGCGAACTCCTGCAAAAGGACAAGGCATGGGTAAAGCTTTCAGGATTCTATGCTGACAGTAGGGTAGGTCCTCCGACATACGCCGACAGCGTGGCGGTGGCCAAGGCATATGTTAAGGAAGCGCCGGAACGACTCGTGTGGGGCAGCGATTGGCCACATCCCACGGAAAAAGAGAATGAGAAGCCAGACGACGCGATCCTGCTCGATTTGATGGCTGAGTGTGTGCCCCACGAAGCCATGCGCGACCGTATTTTTGGCGAAAACGCTGCAAAGCTATATGGATTCGTATAACAATAGAAGCTCAATGTCCGTGATCCAAGGTATGGGGAATAATTCTTTGCAGGGCTGGGTGGTCGGCCCACCGAAAGCTGAAAAGATTTCCCCAAAGCTTTTAATCTTTCAGGGGTTCGTTCAGCGGAAGTCGTTTTAACAAATCCCCATGGCGGGATAGATTCCAAGGAGGATGGATATGGATGGTCTTAAGATGTCGCGAAGAGCCTTTAACAAATCTGCTGTCCTGGGGTCAGTAAGTTTCGCTCTGTCGGCCGGTCCAGCGGTTCGGAACGTCCTTGGGGCCAACGACCGTATTGGTTTGGGTCTGATCGGTTCAGGCAACCAGGGGCCATACGATCTCCGCTCCTTTGTAGCCACTGGGCAAGTTGACGTGGTGGCCCTCGCCGATGTGAATGATCGTCCCCTTAACAATGCCCTGGCCAGTCTTGCCCTGCCGGCAGGCAAGGTGAAGGCCTACAAGGACTTTCGCAAGCTCCTGGAGCACAAGGACATTGATGCGGTGATTGTCGCCACACCGGAACATTGGCACGCCATCCCCACGATCATGGCCTGCGAGGCCGGAAAGGATGTGTATGTGGAGAAGCCCATCTCGCACACGATCCTGGAAGGGCGGAAAATGGTGGAGGCTGCCAACAAATACAAGCGGGTGGTGCAGTGTGGGACGCAGCAGCGCTCTGGCGAGCACTTCAAGAAAGTCACCGAGTTGATCCGAAACGGGAGAATTGGCAGGGTAACGGCGGCTGAGACCTGGGTACTGGTTGGGGCATCGAGGCAATCGAGAATGCACACCCCCCTACCCGACAGCGACCCTCCTCCGGGTCTGGACTGGGACATGTGGCTAGGACCGGCTCCCTATCACCCTTATAACAGGAATCGCCATGAAGGTTGGGGTGGCTTTTGGGAGACGGGAGGCGGAGAGCTCACCAACTGGGCGCCTCACCTGATTGACATTATCCATTGGGGAATTGGAATTGACGCTCCCCGAACCGTGACTGTATCCGGAGGCCAGTTCATTACTTCGGGAGTTTTTGAGATTCCCGACACGCTGGAGGCGGTCTATGAATATTCCGGAACTTCGGTCAACGAGAACGGGTTCCTGGTGAAGTTTTGCACCCGAGGGGGCCGTGGACCAGACGGGCACAATTACGGCATGAAGTTCTATGGCACCAAGGGGACACTATTCGTGAATCGGGAAGGATACACGATCTGGCCGATGGATTTGGTTCACGACGGCTGGGAAACCTTTGGTCCCACTGCTGTGGCCAGCGGAGATGGGACTCCCCAGCACCAGCCGCACGTGGAGAACTTCCTGGAGTGCATGCGGTCACGCAAGACACCGAATTCGGATATCGAGACG
>JBGPHY010000764.1:0-3114 GCA_041484625.1 Terriglobia bacterium
AGGCAGAATGAAGCATCAGTCCGATCATGCAGCACGTCAGCATGAACGCCCTTAAGCACTTCGAGGCATGAATCATGATTGATTCCTCCCTTAGCAGTAAATACAGCAATCGAGATACAAATCTTAGATTATCGGGATCTCGCAGCACCTGTCGCCCTTGTTATTTTAGAGGCCAGCCGTCAACAAGAAGAATGAACTCCTGCCGTTCTTCTGGCAGCCTGTTTCAAGGGTCTTTTGAAAGTGCTCCGTTTGATTTCGGGTAGACCGAACCTGATCGTCCGGGCAGATCTGAGTCCCAACCCTGCGAAACAGCGTCAGGACATTGAAGAGCAAAATAGCGACGTAGGTGGCTGCACCACCTCCTCTCGGAAAACACGTCCAACTTGATATGAAGTGAATCCACTCTACATTAATGTTGAGAAAATCAACATGTAGTGGCGCAGATCCGAAAAGAGAATCTAACCTTATTCAAGAGGCTTTAGAAGCAATTGTCAAGCAAAATATGAATGAAAGCGTGATGCGTTAGTTTCACGGCCACCTTTGAAGGGCTGAGTTCTGCGAAGTCTATGAAATCGAACCGAGTTCTGGCCTCGTAGGGCGACGGGGGTCACTCGCTCGGGCCTCCACAGATAATTGACCCATTCCAAAGAAACACTCATTCGCGCAAGGTGAGGGCGTGGCCACGTTGGATGATGCAAAAGTCAACGGGCGAGACCCCGGAACGAATCTCAACCCGCTTTTACTGTCCTTACTATTCCCAACCATTCTTGTTCACTGAGGACTTTCACCCCCAGTTGTTGGGCAATGCGGATCTTCGAGCCCGCCCCCGGACCAGCCACCACGTAGTCCGTCTTCTTTGACACCGAAGCGAGGACCTTGGCGCCCAGCGCCTCGGCTCGGGCCTTGGCTTCGCTGCGTGCCATGCTCTCCAGTGTCCCTGTGAATACCACCGTCTTACCGGCGATTGGAGACTCAATTTGAGAGGCCGCATAATCAGTCACCGTGAGCATCGAGGAAAGTTCCTCGAGAATCTGCAGGTTCTGCTTTTCGGCGAAAAAGGCCAACAGGTCGTTGGCCATGCTGGGACCGATTCCGCTGATACTAAGAAGATCCTGGTAAGCTTCCGACTGGGGATCCTGGGCAGCCTTCATGCTTTTTTCCCATTGGGACAGCGCAACATAGTGACGGGCCAACAACCGGGCCGTAGCCTGTCCCACCTGGTGAATGCCGAGGGCAAAAATAAAGCGATCCAGCGGGAGAGTGCGGCTACGACGAATCGCATCAAACAGCTTGCGTGCGGAAACGACACCCCATCCTTCCCGCTCTGCCAGCGGAACGCCCTTTCGGCCATCCCTCTCCTCCAGACGGAAAATGTCGGGAGGGGATTGGATCAGCCCTTCCCTGTAAAAGGTCTCGATATTCTTTTGCCCCAGCCCTTCAATATCAAAGGCATCCCGAGAGGCAAAATGAATCATCCGTTCCGCGGCTTGGGCCGGGCAAACCAGGCCGCCCGTGCAGCGAATCACAGCTTCATCCGGCTCGCGAATAGCTCGGCTACCGCACACAGGGCACTGGGTGGGAAAGACAAATGGTTGGTTATCCTTCGACCTCTCACTCAGGACAACCTCGACGACCTGAGGAATTACATCCCCCGCCCTCTGAATGATGACTGTGTCTCCAACCCGGATATCTTTCCTCTCAATCTCATCCTGGTTGTGGAGGGTCGCTCGGGAAATAAGAACACCGCCCACACTGATTGGTTCCAACTCGGCAACCGGCGTCAGACTGCCGGTCCGCCCGACCTGCACGCTGATGGCCTTCAATCTGGTCTGCCCGCGTTCTGGGGGAAACTTGTGGGCGATCGCCCAACGCGGGGCCCTACTGATAAAGCCCAGCCGTTTCTGCCAGTCCCACCGGTTTAGTTTGTATACCACCCCGTCGATGGAGAAGCCCAGACGAGACCGCTTTGCCTGAATCTCCTCGTAGTAAGCCAGCATTTCCTCCAAACTCCGCACCAGCCTGGAGGGTTCGTTTAATGTGAAACCCCACTCCGACAAACAGCGTCTGGCCTCCCATTGAGTTTCTGCAAATGCCCTGGAGACCTCCCCCCAGGCGTAGCCAAAAAAACGAAGCGGTCGTGAGGCGGTGATCGACGGGTCAAGCTGTCGAAGACTGCCGGCAGCTGCGTTCCTCGGATTGGCGAAGATTTTCCCCCCCGTCGCCTCCTGGCTGGCATTCAGCTTCAGGAAATCCTCGTCGGTCATGTAGACCTCTCCCCGCACCTCGATCAGCTCAGGTGCGTCCCCAGGCAGGATGCGCGGGATTTCAGAGAGAGTCATCACGTTGGCTGTAATGTCTTCACCCTCCTCGCCGTTGCCCCGGGTGGCGCCCTGGACCAGCCGACGCTTCCGGTAGAGCAGGGAACAAGACAGCCCGTCGATCTTAGGTTCGGCCACTACCTCAATCGGGACACCGGGATCCTGCTGTAGTTCCTTGATGAAATTTCGGACGCTATCCAGGAAGCCAGAGACGTCTTCCTGGCTAAAGGCATTGTTGAGAGACAACATGGGCACCCTGTGCCGTACCTTCTTAAAACCTGTCGCTGCTCCGGCACCTACTTTCCGGGAGGGACTATCCGGCCGGACCAGTTGCGGAAAGCGAATCTCGATGATTTCGTTGCGGCGCTTCAAGGCATCGTACTCAGCATCGCTGATCTCCGGTGCATCTTCACTGTGGTAGAGCCGGTCATGGTGTGCGATTAACGAGGCCAGCTCGGCCAGTTCGGCGGCGGCTTGCAATTCATCCAGCTTCTCGACTGGAATCGCAGAGTGCGTAGAGGCTTTCTTTGGCATGGCTCGTCCTCATTCAGGCCGAAGTTCTCTGCTCAAAAGGCGGGAATCCAAGGTGGCGCTTTTCCACCTAAGTACACCATTCCATAAATACGGCGACGTATTTGGAGTGCGCAAGCTTGCTCTGGACCTTGTACGGATGTTGTTTTTCCTAAACACAGGAAGATCGGTTTGACACACTCTCGAACATGGATACTCCTGTGCGTGTTTGCGGGCGTACCTTTACGCCCGCACTGATTCAACACTTGGCTGAAATGATCGCAGC
>JBGPHY010000765.1:0-3112 GCA_041484625.1 Terriglobia bacterium
CAAACTACTGCGTCGGAAGGGAGCCATCGCCTCTTCCCAATCGGGCCCTGCGGCTACAGGAATCGATCAATGGCTGACTCGCTTTGAGCGATATTTGGAAGAGATAAGAGGAATTGCTCCGGTCACTCGCCAGAGGTATCACTTTTTTATCCGGCGATTTATGGGTGCCCACTTCGAGCGTGGTGAACCGGACTGGAGCTCTTTACACGCCCAAGAAGTTGCTGACTTTGTTTGTCAGGAAGCCAGAACCAGGACGAGGCTGGGACGCAAGAGTCCAGGCGTGGCCATGCGGGTCTTTCTCCGCTTCCTGGTTGCCAGTGGGGAGATTCCTCTAGGCCTGGAGGCAGCGGTGCCAATCATGCGCCAACCAACCCACGCTGCGCTCCCCAGGCAGATCCCGGTCGAGCAAGTGGAACAAGTGCTGAAGAGCTGCCAGGATGAGGCCCCCAAAGGACTTCGTAATCACGCGATCCTGCTCTTGCTGGCCCGGCTCGGCTTACGCGCCAAAGAGATCATTTCTCTTCGTTTGGAGGACATCGATTGGAGAGAAGGATCGATTTTGGTTCGGGCTGGAAAGACTCATCGAGAGCGTCGCCTCCCGCTGCCGCAGGAGGTGGGACAGGCTCTGGCAGCCTACTTGGGACGGAGGCGTCCAAATAGTCACTGTCGGGTGATCTTTCTCAGACTTCGGCCTCCCTTCCTTCCCTTAGCTGGGGGCGGGGCCATCACTCACATTGCTCAGCGTTCCTTGCAACACATTGGCCTCCCGGTTGGCAAGTGGATTGGGGCTCATAGTTTCCGACATACAGTAGCCTCCGCTATGGTGTGCCAAGGGGCTAGCTTTAAAGATGTCGCCGATGTCCTGGGGCACCAGTGCCTGCACACCACGGGTATCTACGCCAAACTGGACGTCCCTTCTCTGGCTCAGATTGCCCTGCCGTGGCCGGGAGGTGCTCAATGACTCCCAAAGAACTAAACGTGAGGTTGGATGCTTATTTGAGTCTGCGGGAGGCTCTCGGGTTTCAAACGAGGCGAGAGGGAAACCTGCTCAGAGACTTTGTGCGATTTATCGAGACGAAAGGGTTCCCGCAGCCGCTCCGGGCCCAACTCTCCGTCGAATGGGCGTGTTCGGGTAAGCTGTGTCGCGGAGGTTCTGGCCACGTGAAACGCCTGAACGTTGCCCGCGGTTTCTTGTCCCACCTCCGTGCCATGATGCCTGAGACGGAAGTCCCTGAACGCGGCCTCGTGGCATCCTACCGGCGACCCAAGCCTTACATCTTTTCGCAGCAAGAAGTCGATGTCCTGATGTCAGCCGCTTTGCGAACCCACCCGCGTGGAACCTTGCACCCTCACACACTGTACACGCTGATTGGTCTGCTTGCCAGCACTGGGCTGCGAACGGGAGAGGCACTACGACTGACAGTATCGGATATCCAGTTGGATCTGAAACCCCCTCAGCTGCAAATCCTCAACAGCAAGTTCCACAAGTCCCGCATCGTACCGCTGCATCCCACCACAGCCGAGATGCTAAGAAGTTACGTCCACAGACGTAAACAATTTGGCTTTGACGGTACAGGAGGGCCATTTTTTCTCTCCAACCGTGGAGCCCCTTTTCCAGGATTGGCTCTGATGCGTTGGTTTATGAAACTCACCCGCAAATTGGGCCTACGACCTCAGTCCGACAAGCCTCGTCCGCTGTTAAATTCCTTCCGACATACTTTTGCGGTGCGACGTATGTTGACATGGTATCAGGAGAAGGCCGATGTTCTCTCGTTGCTTCCCAATCTGGCAGTCTACATGGGACACCTTCGACCGCAGGAAAACTACTGGTACCTCAGTGCCACACCGGAACTACTCGGTGCCGCTGCTGAGCGCTTTCTGGATTACTCCGGCCTGGGAGGTGAATCATGACACCTCAATCCTCCCTGCTTGGGCCTCATCTGCAGGCCTTTTTCACCGAATACCTTCCCATGCAGAAGCGTGCCAGCCCGGAGACGATAGCCAGCTTCCGGGACACCTTCCGGCTTCTGTTGAAATTTGCTAAGAGTGCTGCCAGGATCGAACCGTCTGCCTTGCGCCTGACTGATCTGGACGCTCCGGCGGTGATCAGCTTTTTGGAGCACTTGGAGAAGCAACGAAGAAACTCCATACGTTCACGCAACATTCGTCTTTCCGCTATTCGATCCTTCTTTCGCCTGGTCACGCTACGCGATCCTGATAGTGTCGCCGTAGCTCAACGCGTGCTGGCCATCCCGGTCAAACGCCAGGACAAAAAACTGGTTGGCTATCTGACTCGACCAGAGATAGATGCTCTTCTGGCTGCTCCGGATCGCTCCCAATGGGCCGGACGCCGCGATCATGCCCTGCTGCTGACCATGTACAATAGCGGCGCCCGCGTATCCGAGATGATCTCGCTAACACGGGATCGCGTTTGCTTTGGAACTAGCACCTTCCTCCACTTGAAGGGGAAGGGCCGCAAGGAACGCAGTGTCCCCCTCTGGCCACACACTGCTCGCACTTTGAAGGCTTGGTTTGATGAGCCAGAAGGCAGAAGGGGAGAAATTGCATTCCCTAACGCGCGGGGTAGATCACTGTCACGCGATGGCGTCGACTACTTACTGCGAAAAGCGGTTCAGATAGCAGCTGCAAACTGCCCCAGCCTGAAAACCAAGAAGGTCTCCTGCCATGTGGTGCGGCATTCAACGGCCATGCATTTGTTGCAGGCCGGTGTTGACATAGCAGTGATCGCTCTCTGGCTGGGTCATGAAAGCATTCAGACTACTCACATGTATGTGGAGGCCGACCTTGCCACCAAGGAACGTGCCCTGCAAAAGGTGGTGCCAGTTGGAGGCTCATTTCTCCGTTTCAAGGCTGACGATGCTCTGCTGGGATTCTTGAACTCATTATGATCATGCTGACTATTAACCCATGAAGCGGCTACGCCTTGTCAGTTTGTTCTCTCCACTCGGCATGATCTCAAACTCGGCATGATGGAAGTCATGCCGAGGTCGGCATGACTTCCAAGTGTCACCCTCCTTATAGGACCGGCTGACAGTGACGTTGTAGAAAGGACCTTTGTCGGAGTGGTTCTCCCAGATCGCCACCTGGATGC
>JBGPHY010000766.1:0-3110 GCA_041484625.1 Terriglobia bacterium
AGCCGACTGGCAGGCTCGCTGGATTGCGGCACAGACCGACAGCGAAACGTTGCTGCTGCGTCGCGAATTCTCGGTGAAACCGGGGTTTCTGCGAGCCGTCGCGCACCTGTCTGGCCTTGGCCAATACGAGGTTTCGGTGAACGGGCGCAAGGCGGGTGAAGACCTGTTGTCGCCTGGCTGGACGAAGTACGACAAAACCTGCCTTTACGACACGCGCGACCTGACGCCTCTCGTACGCGAGGGAAACAATGCCATTGGATTGTTACTCGCCAATGGAATGTATAATGTCAAGGGCGGGCGCTACACGAAGTTCAGAGGATCATTCGGCCCGCTCAAGGCCATCGTTCAGTTGCGATTGGAATACGTCGATGGAACGACGGAAATTGTCGGGACTGACGAGCAATGGCGTACCAGCCCTGGGCCAATCAGTTTCTCCTGTGTCTACGGGGGCGAGGATCATGACGCGCGCCTGGAACAACGGGGCTGGGACCAGCCCCGCTTCGACGATTCCAAGTGGCAGGCTGCCCAGGTGGTCACTGGTCCCGGTGGAAAGCTGAAAGGCCTTTCCGCTGCCGCGCCGTCTATCCGGACATTTGATCTTCTGAACCTGGTCAGAGTCAAACCGCTGACCAAAGGGGTGACAGTTTACGATCTGGGGCAGAATGCAGCTCTGATCCCGCGAATCATTGTAAAAGGACCATCGGGATCGGTCGTGAAGATCATTCCCGCTGAGTTGCTCCGGGAGGATGGTTCGGCAGATCGTACATCATCCGGCGATGGGCCAGCTTACTGGCAGTACACACTGGCGGGAAAAGGGCGCGAGACGTGGTTTCCGAAATTCTTTTATCACGGCTCGCGCTATTTGCAGGTCGAGTGCTCGGCACCCGTTCCAGGCGGCGAACTTCCTGTGGTGGAAAGCCTCGAGGGTGTGGTGGTGCATTCAGCCTCAGTGGCGGTGGGTGAGTTTGAATGTTCTAACGAGCTGTTCAACCGCATCCACCGGCTGATCCGCTGGGCACAGCGGAGCAATATGATGAGCGTGATGACTGATTGTCCGCATAGGGAACGGCTCGGCTGGCTCGAACAATATCACCTCAACGGTCCATCCCTCCGTTACGAATTTGATCTGGCGCAATTGTTCACCAAGGGCATAGCCGACATGGCCGACAGCCAACTGGACAATGGGTTGGTGCCGGATATTGCCCCGGAATACACCGTGTTCGAGGACGGATTCCGCGACTCACCCGAATGGGGCAGCGCGTACGTGATTGTTCCCTGGCAGCAATACGAGTGGACGGGCGACCTCGAGCTGCTTCGTCATCATTACGAAGGCATGAAACGCTACGTTGCTTATCTCGGCAGCAGGGCGACCAACCACATCGTCTCGCACGGGCTGGGCGACTGGTACGACATCGGCCCGGGACCGCCGGGCTTGGCCCAACTGACGCCCGTGGCACTCACCGCGACGGCCTTCTACTACTACGACACGCGAATCCTGGCTCAGACTGCGGCACTCTTGGGCCAATCAGACGACGCCAAGCAGTATGAGGTAATGGCCGCCCAGATTCGAGCGGCCTTCAATCAGAAGTTCTACGACACAGCGAACAGCCAATACGCAACCGGCTCACAGTGCGCCAACTCAATTCCGCTGGTCATGGACCTGGTGGACCCGAAGAATCGCGCCGCCGTGCTGGAAGCTGTCGTGCGGGACGTGCACCGGCGAGGAAACGCGCTGACGGCTGGAGATGTCGGTTATCGCTACCTCCTGCGCGCATTGGCCGAAGGCGGACACTCCGATGTGATCTTCGACATGAACAGCCAATTGGACAAACCCGGATACGGTTACCAGTTGAAAGTGGGTGCGACCAGTTTGACTGAAGCCTGGAACGCCGACCGCCAGTCCTCACAGAATCATTTCATGCTGGGCCAGATCATGGAATGGTTCTATCACGACGTGGCCGGAATCGGGGGCGACTCCACTGGATCCGCGTTCAAGAAGATCATCATTAAACCAGAGCTGGTCGGCGATTTGACGTGGGCAAGGGCGAGCGTCGACTCGATTCGGGGGAAAATCATCAGCCATTGGACGAAATCCGATGGCTTCTTCAAACTCTCTGTCACTATCCCCCCCAACACGGACGCGACAATATTTGTTCCCGCGAAGTCTACTGACCAGGTGACTGAAGGGGGTGGTAGCGCAGCGCAGAGCACAGGCGTAAGATTCCTGTGCCAGGAAAGAGGCCGGGCGGTTTATGCAGTGTCCTCCGGCAACTGGGTGTTCCAATCGCGTCTTTGAGAGAACTGGTCTGGCGTTCATAGGCTGAGCTGCGAAGAAGGACCCTGGATTGGTGGATCATATATCGTCGGCGGGGACAAGTGCCTTCAACGGTATGGGGGTAACCTCGCGAAATGCTTCTGAAGATTGAAAAAGCGAGGTGCTGTACAATCTGACGACAATAGAGGAGGGCCACACAGGAACCCGTTTGAGACTTCCCTCGATCGTTCCGTCAGGATTCGGATGAGTTATACAATACATTCCAAAAATCTGGAGGAATCGCATGGGTAATTTCAACACATCTATGCCTATTTGGGCACCACGTCTCTTGAGCGTCCTGCGGATCGTGACGGCTTTGCTCTTCATGGAGCACGGTGGCCAAAAACTCTTTGGCTTCCCACCCTCACAGCATGTCGGTCCCGGGTCACTGATGTCGCTTGTCGGAATAGCCGGGATGCTGGAGTTGTTTGGTGGATTGTTTATCTTGCTGGGGCTAATCACCCGGCCAGTAGCATTTCTCCTCGCCGGAGAGATGGCCGTGGCTTACTTCATGGTGCACGCGACCAGGGGGTTCTGGCCCGTTGTGAACGGTGGCGAGTTAGCCGCGCTCTACTGCTTCGTGTTCATTTACTTAAGCGTGGCGGGAGGAGGCGTCTGGAGCGTGGACCATCTGCGTGGTCGCAATAATCTCCTACTCGGATAAACCGTCAGAGTGACATTGAAGGGGACATCAAACATGGCCAAAAAGCCGCTAAATTCAATATTCGTTTTACTACTGGTGAATTGCCTGACGTTGTTTCCATTGGCCGGCGCGTCACGATCGGCTTATTCGGGG
>JBGPHY010000767.1:0-3110 GCA_041484625.1 Terriglobia bacterium
GAAACTGCGGCGTTTGTCGGCGCGGCTGTTTTGAGCCATCATTATGGCTTGAATAAGGGATTTGAAACCTACAACGATGACATGGGTGCCAAGCGAGACAAGGGGCTCTTGCCGGGGGTGGTAGCAGAAATCCGGGGGGATGCGGTCACCGAGCGTGCTCTGGAGTGGCTGGAGCGGCGCCACGATGCCAGTGGAAGAAGAGCTTCGGGAAAAAACTTCTTTCTCTGGGTGCACTACTACGACCCACACTTCCCTTACGACCCGCCTATGCCGTTCAAGGCAAAATATTCCAAGGATCTTTACTCCGGAGAGGTAGCATTTACCGATGCCCAGGTGGGCCGGCTCCTCCAATGGCTGGCTGGTCACGGATTGAACGAGAAGACACTGATTGTACTGATGGCAGATCACGGTGAGAGCCTGGGAGATCATGGAGAGTACACTCACGGGGTTTTTCTCTATGAGTCGACCATGCACATTCCCCTCATCGTTGCGGGACCCGGAATTCCCAAAGGACAGGTGGTGGACCAGCAGGTTCGCTCGATCGACGTCATGCCTACCATCGCAGACTTCCTCCAGGTCTCACCAGGAAACAAAGTTCAAGGGATCAGCTTGATGCCGGTGATTATCGGGCGAAAGGAAGTCCCTACCCATTACAGCTACATGGAGACTCTTTATCCCAAGACCAGCATGGGATGGTCCGAACTCCGCGGAATGCGCACGGACCAGTGGAAGATGATCGTGGCGCCCAAACCCGAGCTGTACAGACTCGATGAAGACCGCTTCGAGAAACAGAATGTGAAAGACCGTTATCCTGCAGATGCCGATCACCTGCAAAAGAAAATCTGGGACGTGGCTGGCCAGCCGGGTAGTTTGGGAAAGCTGGAGCGCCAGCCGGTGGATGATGAGACCCTTCGCCAGTTACAGTCCCTGGGGTATGCCAGTGCCGGAACCCGTCGGGACTTGCGGATCGACATGAGCGGGCCCGACCCGAAGGATCGAGTCGAGGTCCTGGGGGTACTGGAAAAGTCAGCCGAGTTGATGAATCATGACCGCTTTCAGGCTGCAATTCCGATGTTGAAGAGCATCCAGGCCACGGACCCAGCTAACCCGGCAATTTATCAGAAGCTCGGCGTTTGCTTTGAACGGATCGGGCAGTATCAGAAGGGCATCGACGTGTATCAGACGGCCATTAAGAATCACGCCGAGAGCGATCAGACCTATGCCTCAATGGGCAATAACTTCGTCCGAGTGGCGAAACTGCAGGAGGCTGCGGATGCCATGGAAAAAGCAGCCGAGATGAATCTCACCAATCTCCAAAACCTGGCCAATTTGGCAACCGCTTACCTGCAGTTGGGGAGATTGGCTGACTGCGAGAAGACTCTGAAGGCGATCCTTGCGCAGAACGATCGCTCCGGAGAGGCCTACAATGTTTATGGCCTTCTCTCAATCCAGCGTGGGGATGGGAGTACTGCGCGGAGCTACTTGGAAAAGGCCATCGAGTGCGACCCGGATCTCACTGAACCTTACCTGAACCTGGGCCTCTTGGCAGAAAAAGCCGGGCAATCTCAAATCGCAATCAGTTACTACAAGAAGTTTCTCGAGAGGGCCCGTCCAAAGGATCATGGGGAGTATATACCTAAGGTCAAAGCCGCCATTGCGGGATTAGAGGGAAAGTCGTAGAGAATGCCAGATCTCTTTCCACAGAGTGCCCCATGACCTTTTTCAGGTCACCACGACGTAAGAAAATGGCTGATGGGTTTGGAGTTCAACCTTTAGGTTGTCCTTGCTTCAGGCATGCTAAAGCATGAACTCCAAACTCATTTTCAAAGAGGTCTCTATTTTTTTTCTACACCTGGCTGGTTCGAGCCTTCGACCTTCTTCATTGCCTCGCGGGCCTCACGGAAATTGGGGTCGGAAGAAAGGGCCAGACGGAATTGTTGCACGGCCTCCTCATTTCTCTTTTGTTCCTGGAAAACGAGCCCTAGATTGTAGTGCGCCCAGGCGAAACGGGAATCCAATCGAATTGCTTCCCGGTAATGCTGCGCAGCATTGTCGAGCTTTTGTTGTCGATGATAAATGCTGTCCAGAGTATTGTGGGCCTTGGCAGAGTTTGGATCAACCTGGAGGGCAGATTCTAAAAAGCGTTCACCTTCCCCCCATTTCCCTTCCAGTGCAGACAACACGCCAAGATAGTAATTAGCCGCATAGTCATCGGGGGCATTTTTCAGCAGCTGATTGAAGCTCATTCTCGCCTTTGCATAATCCTTCTTTTGCAGCCATGCGCTCCCCAGCAAGACCGTCGCATCCGGGTCGTAGGGGGCAATCTCCAGAGCCGCTTGTGCCTCACTTGCCGCTTTGTCGAACTGGTTCAAGGCAAACAAGCTGACCGCCAAATTGTAGTGGATTTCGGCGTTCAGGGGGTCCAGCTTCAAGGCCGCGCGGAAGTCCTCGGCAGCTTCGGTATGCTTGCCCAGCTTTTGCCGATTCAGGCCTATTCCATTTGGAATGGCGGAAACTTCTGGAAGTTTGACGCGCAACGACTCGAGCAGGCTGTTCGACTCGGCCCAGTGTCCAGAGAAGGCAAGCGTCATCGCAGAGTAATAGGTCTCTTCTTCTCGGATTCGCTGCTTGGGATCAGGGCCTGCTGCCCGAGGCATTCCCTTTGCGGTGCCGGCCATCACATACCCGAGGGAGTTGAGGGCGGCTGTCGCCTCAGGGCCCGAGACCCTTGAGTTCCTTGGGGGCGTTGGCTGGAAGCAGGCCTGAAGGCGCTGTAGTCGCTGACGTGAAGCCAGTCCCAGGGCTTTTTCACGAGTGTATAGGTTGTGCTTTTCGTCGGGGTCTTTCTCCAGGTCATAAAGCTCCGGTTGAGGGGCATCAATCAGTTTGTATCGTCCCAGGCGTAAGCTCCGGAGCTCGCTGCAGCCGAAATGATTGTGGGCGAAAAAACTCTCACTATAGATCTCCTTGTCCTCATGAGCACCTTCCGGGTTGAGCAAGGCCATAGGGCCCCGGCCTTGAAATTCCGGCGGGCGTTGCACTCCTAGGAATTGCAGGATGGTCGGTGCCACATCGAGCAGACTGGCAGGCTGGACGATTCGGGCAGAACA
>JBGPHY010000768.1:0-3105 GCA_041484625.1 Terriglobia bacterium
CCACGGCGAGGTCCACATCAAGCTCGGGCCAGTATAGATGATGCGGACGCGGGAGCTCCACGTTCAGCAGCTTTCCCATCGGAACATCCTGGAACCAGGGAAACTCCTCAAACGGCAAGAAAAGCTCCCGACCATCAATGAAAAGCCAGAATCCATGCTTCGAGATGTTGGTGACTTCAACTTCTGAAATGAACTTTCCAAGCTGCGCGGATCTCATCTTCACGCTCCTGAATAAGGCGAAGGGTAGTGTTAACCTGGCGACTACTCAACCCGTAGTTCTGAGCCAGCTCGATCTTGGGTTCTAGCCAGAATTTAGCTTCCCCGTTGGAGCTGTGAACGTGCACGTGCAGCCGTGCTTCTTCACGTGAAAAAAAATAGAAACGGAAGCCGCTGTCCCGAAAGATCGTTGGACTCATCGAGGGAAATCATATCACCGTGGCAATGCGAAAGTCATGGGCCTAACGACTCCGCATGGTTCCCGCCGGACGCGGTCAGCCGCAGCGGCACAGTCCGAATCCCTACGAGGCCCGGTTGTCCGGCTTGCCGGCCTCCGCCTGCCGGGCTCGCTCCTCGGCCGCTCGCTTCAGCCGCTGCAGCGAGTCCGCAACTCCGTCGTGGAACTGGCGGCCGAGCCGCCCCAAGAGCCAGCCCCGCCACCCGGGCGGCAAGGAGAAGTCTCACCCGAAGCGGAGCACGCAGCTCCGTTCGTCGATCGGGGTGCAGGCGATCCGGTTGTCGCCGACCATCCCGAGCGGGTAGGACATGCGGAACCGGATCTGGTGCCGCTCGGGGTCCACCTCCAGAACCTCGCCGTCGATCCGCCACCGCCGGCCCTTCCGGCTCGACCCGCTCGACCGTCAGGTCCCAGAACCGGCCGTACCCGGCCGGATGCATCAGCAACTCCCAGACGAGTTCGACCGGTGCCTGCACCCTGTCAGCCGGACAGACGATCACGGCCATGGCCGTCCCCTCCTCTCCAGCCGTCGCTCCTCACCTTTCGGAAGCCCACCGTGGGCCTAACCATTTATTAACATGCAATGTTGCCTTGATAATATGATAAATTACTGATTTTCTGGCACTTTTGCCAGAAATCTATTATCAACCGTCCAGCGTCACTGCCCTGGAGCACAATGCTATGCCCGCCCCCCTGCAAAAGTCAACAACCCAAACTCCTGGATGAGGTTTGACAGGTCCTCCGTCTCCACCACTACTCCATCCATACCGAGCGCGCCCATGTTGATTGGGTTATCCAGTTTGACCGTTTCCACCACATGCGTTCCCGCCAGGATTTGGTTCCTCCCGAGACCAAAATCGAAGCGTTTCTTACCCACCTGGCGGTGAACAAAAATGTCGCACCGGCCACCCAGAACCAGGCCAGGAGCGCACTGGTTTTTCTCTACAAACGAGTCCTGAACTTGTCCATGGATGGATCCATCAACGCCATTCGCGCCGACAAGAAAGTGAATGTTCCGGTCGTGATGACCCGTGAGGAAGTTGCCGCCGTTCTCTCCTGACTAAACGGCACCCCACAACTTATCACCAGTGCAGAACCATTTCACCGAAACTACACAATCAGCTCGGCTTGGGCGAATCCTTGGGAGCACCGAAGCTATGGCGGTGCTGTCGTTGACACCGGCGCCCGGAGCCGAATCTGACGGTTCAACGTTGCGCGGGTACGCGGATTTTCATCTCGAATTGCGGGCCTATCCCCGTGTCGACTTTGGGAGATGGAGAGAATTTCAAATAGGCCGAATTCGAGGATGTCGGATGAAAAAAACGCGGTTTGTGCTCACCCTTTCAGGCCAATACGCCGGACCAAGTCCCGAAACCTCGGATCCGAGCGAAGGCTGGCGAAGCGCGGGTCCCATTTGATATGAACCAGGTAGCCGGCACGTTCGGTATAGGCCTTTCCGAGCCTCTGGAAAACCTTCTCACGGTCACCGAGACCCAGGTAAATCACTGCCATGTCATAGGCTGAGACGTATTCTTTCTTGGATTTTTCTTCCAGCTTGCCCAGGATCTCCTCCGCCTGGCGCCGATGGCCCGACACGGCATAGCAATGAGCCAGGTTCGCCTGGCTCATTGGAAAATCCATCCTAGTGACCGATTTCTTAAACGCCGCCAGGGCCTCTGGAAACATTCGTTTCTGCTCATAGACCCAGCCTAGATTCGTATGGCCCCAAAAAGATCCCGGTTCTATGGCGAACGCCTCAAGACAATATTTTATCGTCTGGTCGTATTGGCTATTGTAGAAGCAATGCCATCCCAGGCAGGCAACCAGCATCTCGTCGAATGGATTAAGTTGGACGGCCCGCCGACATTCCACTACGGATTCTTCTGGTCGGTCCATCGCGAGCAGAAAATGGCCGTATTCGTGGTGAGTATCTTGGTCACTTGGGTTGAGAGCCAGGGCTTCTCGGAATTCCTTTTCGGCTTCCGTCCAGTTCCACTCGTAGTTGAGCCTGTAAAGGGCCATCGCGGCGTGAGCGCCAGCCAATGTGTTGTCCAGTTGAACGGCTTTCAGGGCCGCCTCTTTCATTTTCGGAAATGCTTCATGCGGTGCCTGATTTCCCCAGAAGCCCTTGAAGAACAGATTGCCCGCCAACCCTACATAACCCGGAGCATAATTAGGGTCCAATTGAATTCTCTTCTCGAATTCACCTTTGAGATAAGCCTCGTATGCCTCGCGCTTGATGGGGTGTTGTTTGGCCAGCCTTTCCTGCTCTTGAGGCGTCAACTTGACCCGGACCTCTCTGGCTACCGCTTGGGCCACTTCGCTTTGAAGGGTCATGATGTCTCTCAGATCGCCCTCGTATGTCTTGGCCCAAAGATGCTTGTCCGTCGCCACCTCGATAAGCTGCGCGTTGATTCGAACCCGGTCCCCTGACCTCAACACTGACCCTTCCACCATGACTCCAACGATTAACTCCTTCGCAATTTCCGGCAGCGACTTGTTCTTTTGCTTATACTGCATCGCTGAAGTCGTAGAAGTGACGCGGAGCGATCCGATCTGCGCCAGATTGGTAGTCAGTTGGTCGGTCATCCCGTCACAAAAGTAGTCCTGTTCCTTGTCGCCCGATAGATTCGCCAGTGGCAATACTGCCA
>JBGPHY010000769.1:0-3099 GCA_041484625.1 Terriglobia bacterium
CGACGTTCCCTTCATCGATGCGTCCGCCATGGGCTGACTCCAGCGCCAGGACCGCATGTTCGGCCATCACGTGCAGACCCTTCATGTCGTTCAGGCGGCCGTCAGATGTCTCTGCCACGACCGGGTACCAGAACGGTCCGGGCACGCCCTGCTTCACCATCCAGCCGACTACCGCATCGCGCACGATGCCCACGCTCAGCGTGTTGGTAATCATGATGGGGGTTTCCAGTACACCGGTTTCCTCGACCCAATGAGTTCCCGTCATATCTCCGTTGCCATTTCCTGCGTAAAAGGCCGCAAACACCGGCTCGAGGGTTGCACGGCCCCGAGGCAAAATGGCGGTGACCCCAGTGCGAACAGGCCCCTGACCCACAACCAATTTCCCCTGGCCCGAGATGAGGGTGGCGTAACCGACCTCAACCCCGGCCACGTCCGTTATCGCATTGAACTGGCCGGTTGTCCCATCCAGCGGAATACCAAGATCGCGCGCTCGTGGTTTTGTCTGACCAAAGGTGCTATCGGCAGCGGCCAGACCAAGCAGAAGCACTAGCAGCAGAGCCATCCGGGTGTAAACCAGCGATCGTCGCATCACCATAAAGGTTCTCCTTTGATAAAGGAAGAAAGTGAAGAGAGTGCCGCCCTTAAAAGATTTAATCTGTCCAGCTAAGCTGTTGTTGCTGGAGCAGTTGGTTCCTCATCATTTCTGTCTGAGATATCTGCCCACCCTCACTACCTGAGCCAGACCAGTACAAGCCAGAATTCCGGACAATGGACCAGGGTCGAATCAGGTCTTTTGATGGCAGGCTGTTGACCCAAACATTTAATTGCTCACTCGGAACTCCCCCTGCTCTCTCCTATCCGGGTTGAGCCAGCTGCTTCAGAAACTGTATGAGCAACTTGCTCACTTCCTCAGGCTGCTCTTGCTGCACCCAGTGCCCCGCCCCCTCCACCAGATGAATGCCTCGAATTTGTATGCACGCGCTGTTCTGCATTTTCTCCAGGTTCCCGGGTCTCTGGTAAGGTCCCCAATCGCTCCTCCCGGGTCCGCCCTCCCCCGCTTCACCGGAACCAGCCTGGTAAGGCCCCTTTTCGAACGGCTAGCTCGGCCACGGCTCGTTTCTCCTCTTCGTGTCTCTGCCTGAGTTCTTTTATAAGGAGACCGATGTCGGGAACATAAGTATTCCCCGGTTCTCGATCGCCGCTCAATTCAGCTTCCAATGGACTCACCAGCGAATCATAGTAACTCTCAATCAAAGCCACTTGTTTCTGCCAGTATTGCTGGTCCCTTGCCCCCGGACTATCCGATTCTCTCGACTCAGAACAGCCCATCAGTGCCGCTAAAGAGTCTTCCCAGGATTGGGGTCTGCCGCTCTTCCGGAGTTGCTCGCGAAGGTCTTCCAGGGCTTTTTTCAAGATGAGAATACTCTTGTTGCTCTCCTCAAGCTCTTGGTACACATCAAGACTTCCAAACGGAACAACTACCATGGCGAAGACTGAAGAAGATAGCCATGTCGCTCTGGCATTTAGTTCCCGGATCTTGGCTTGGAGCTTCCTCTCCTGTATCTCGGCCTCCAGCAACTGCCTTCTGGCCGCCAGGAAACGTTGACTCCAGGCACACTCCTCTTCAGCTTCTGATCTGCCGGTTTGAGTTTCTGAAGCAACCCGTTCCAGTGATTGAGATGGCTTGAATTCTCTTGCTGGTTCTCCGTCAATTAAATGCTCTTGGTACTTCACCAAATCCGAATTGGTGTAAACCCTGCTAGCGTGTTTCATGCCCCCGCGTCTTGCTCGCTCCTTCCTGGCAATATCAGCAAGATTCTGGCCGTGGCTTGGGAGGGAATTCAGCCACATGGTTGTAAAGATGACGAAGACCCCAATATAGATTCTCATCTGCAAGTAGTCCGAGTTGGGAATTCAACCTTACGGGTTGGTTCGGAGTTCAACCTTTAAGTTGTCTGTTTTCGACAAGCGCAAGCTAAAGCTTGAACTCCAAACGAAGCTTGCACTCCGAACCCTATCGCTTCAATCCCGCTTGCCAGTTGACCACCACCGTGAGCGGCGCGCCGCCGGACTCGTCGACAATTGTGTTGAGCAAAAACCGTTGCCCATCGGCGGTGACGGCATAGGGAGGGACAATCGGATTGCCGTTACCTGAACGAAACTCGAAGAGCGTCTGCGGCAGGCTAGCCTCGAAGGTCGTTCCCTGTCTATCGCCAGGCAGGCCACTCTTCAACTCCGCTGCCATCAGTTTCCCGTCAGACGCGTAGTAAAACAACTCCTTCCCATCCCGCCGCCAGCATGGGCCGGTCCCACCTTTGGTTGAAACCTGCCATTGGCCACCGCCGGACGGGAAGCTCCGCACGTAGACCTCGAACCTGCCCGTCTGATCCGACTCATAGACCATCCACCGCCCGTCGGGAGAAAGCTGGCCCGCGGCTTCGCTCCACTCCGTCTGCAGAAACGGGAAAGGCTTCCGATCGCCGAACAATGGTAAGACCCAGACGTCCCGTTTCGTTTTCGGATCGAGCTCGAAATAAATCAGGAAGCGCCCGTCCCGAGACCAGTCGGTGGGAACCTTGATGTTGCCGGACTTAAGCAACAGCTCGTCTGGACCAGCGCCGCTTGCTGCCTTCCAATAAAGGTCATAGGTCCCATTCCGGTTAGAACGCCAGATGATGCGACTCCCGTCGGGCGACCAGACCGGTGCCATGTCACTCGCCGGATCGAAAGTAAAGCGCGAGCCCCCACCACCCACCACATCGTGCAGCCAGAGGTCCCAGGTTTCTGTCTCATCCGAGCGGTCTACCACGACTCGCTTTTCGTCAGGTGAGAGCCAAGGCTGGGAAAAGCCTCCCACTGCACCCAGGGAGCGAATCTGTCTGCCCTGACGGTCCACCCAGATCAGTTGTTTGCTCTGTCGATTGAGGTTGGGATCGTAAACCAGCACACCGTTGTCTGAGATGGAGAAGCTCCCGGAACCTATACGCTCAGGGATGGAAAACGGTTCACCGGTGAGCGTCAGTCGCTGGGCGTCAAAGGGCTGGGCCAGCACTGCTCCATCACGAAAGAAGAGCAGGTAGCCTGTCTGCCTGTCAGCAG
>JBGPHY010000770.1:0-3097 GCA_041484625.1 Terriglobia bacterium
CGAATCCGAATCCCTCAATTTGTTTGGCGGTGCGGGGATGGACAGGAAAGATGACCGGGATTTCCCGCGCAATAGCCTTCAGAGCCTCCAGGATTCCCTGGAAGGCCCCCCGGTCGTCAACATTACTGGGTCGGTGCAGGGTCACAACGGCGTAATCTCGGCAGGAATGGCGCCGAGAGGTATGGGGGCCCCGAGCCGGAAGGGGGGCTTGAGAAATTGGGGGCTTTGGATCTTGAAGCAAGCCCAGCCGCGAAAGAATGTCCGATTCCTTTGCCCTGGCCAGATGCTTCAGCAGGCTGTCCACCATGGTGTTTCCCACAATATGGATACTCCGCCTGGCGACTCCCTCCCGAAGTAGATTCTCAACTCCGCTTCGTTCAGTCACAAAAAGCAAGTCCGACAGGGCATCAGTCAGAATCCGGTTGAGTTCCTCCGGCATCGATCGGTCAAAGCTTCTCAATCCCGCTTCCACATGGACGATCAACGAGCGAATTCTGTGAGACGTGCCCTTCCCGTAAGAGATTTTGGATGCCACCAGAGAACAGGCCACCGTCGAGTTGACGTCCCCTACAAGCAGCAGGGCATCCGGGGCTTCCTGAAGCAGGACCGGCTCAAAGCGTTTCATGATTTCCGCTGTCTGTTGGGCGTGAGAGGCGGACCCCACTTCCAGGTCGACGTCCGGCCTGGGCATACCCAGGTCTCGAAAGAATGCATGCGACATCTGCTCTCCGTAGTGCTGGCCGGTGTGAACGAGTACCGGCGCGAGCCTGGGCGACGTTCCTGCCCGGTTATGGGCGCGGATGGCATCGATGATCGAGGCGATTTTCATGAAATTGGGCCGTGCTCCGGCCACCAGCATGATCTTAGTTGGGCTCAATTGAGAGGTTTCCTCCAGCTTTCGGAAACGACGACGAAGTGTTCCCTCAATACAGTAAAGAACGTATTGCCACCTGTTCAACCTGAATAATCGACAACATCCTGGTGGTAACCATTTCCAGGCCAGGTGCGTGTACCTCTACTTGAGTTTGGATTATACGACATGAACCTGCCGAGCTGGAACCAGTGATTTGACTCGATTCCCGCATTCTCTCAATAATTTGGACGCCATTTCGCGGCGTGTACGATTGAGATGCAATCCAACCTCAACACCATATATCCTACAGTGAGGCTTCATACCAAGAAGATGACAGGCTCTTCTGCAAATGAGCTTGACAGAGGATATCAACTTCACTAGAATTAGCACTCGCTGGAAGAGAGTGCTAATATCTCCCCGAATGGGAGTAAGACTGCAAGAAAGGAGCTTTACCGATGAAAGTCAGACCCCTGCATGATCGAATTCTGGTCAAGCGGATCGAAGAGAAGGAGGCGGTCAAAGGAGGGATCATTATCCCCGACACCGCCAAAGAGAAACCCCAGGAAGGTGTGGTGGAGGCCGTAGGCAACGGCAAAATCCTGGACAATGGAACCAAGGTGGCGCTGGAGGTCAAGCCAGGGGACCATATTTTGTTTGGAAAGTATTCCGGATCGGAGATCAAAATTGACGACGTTGAGCACCTGATCCTGCGCGAAGACGAAGTCCTGGGGATCCTGGACGATTCCGGGAAATCCAAGAAGTAATTTGATTTCTTAAACCCCCAAATCATTAAGGAGAAAGCAACGAATGACAAAACAAATCATTTACGGTGAGAACTCCCGTCAGGCCCTCTTAAAGGGAGTCAACCAGCTGGCAGACACGGTGAAAATCACCCTGGGGCCGAAGGGCCGCAATGTGGTATTGGACAAGAAATTCGGTTCCCCCGTCATCACCAAAGACGGGGTCACTGTGGCCAAGGAAATCGAATTGAAGGACTCCCTGGAGAATATGGGCGCCCAGATGGTCAGGGAAGTGGCATCCAAGACCAGCGATATAGCCGGTGACGGGACCACCACCGCCACGGTGCTGGCCCAGTCGATCTTTCGCGAAGGGGTCAAGACGGTAGCGGCCGGTGCCAATCCCATGGCCTTAAAGCGCGGGATCGAAAAGGCGGTGGAAGTGGCCGTCGCGGAAATCCAGAAACTCTCCAAGCCGGTCACAGGCGAGATGATTGCCCAGGTGGGAACGATCTCTGCCAACGGAGATGCTAACATCGGCACCATCATTGCCGAAGCCATGAACAAGGTGGGCAAGGATGGCGTCATTACCGTGGAAGAAGCAAAGACCATGGAAACCTCTCTGGACATCGTCGAGGGGATGCAGTTCGACCGCGGCTACCTCTCCCCTTATTTCGTTACCGACCCGGAGCGGATGGAGTACGTCCTGGAGAACTGCTACATCCTCCTGCATGAGAAGAAAATCAGCTCCATGAAAGACCTGCTTCCATTGCTCGAGCAGGTTGCCAAGAGCGGCAAGCCCTTTCTGATTGTGGCCGAGGAAATCGAGGGAGAAGCCCTGGCCACGCTGGTAGTCAACAAACTGCGTGGCACGCTGAACGCCGCCTCAGTCAAGGCCCCTGGTTTCGGCGATCGCCGCAAGGCTATGTTGGAAGATATCGGCATTCTCACTGGTGGCCGGGTGATCAGCGAAGACCTGGGCATCAAACTGGAGAACGTGAAGCTCTCTGACCTGGGCCGGGCCAAGAAGGTGACCATCGACAAAGATAACATCACCATTGTGGAAGGCGCCGGAAAATCGGCCGACATCCAGGGCCGCGTCAAGCAACTGCGAACTCAAATTGAAGAGACCACATCGGATTACGATCAAGAGAAGCTGCAGGAGCGGCTGGCCAAGCTGGTGGGCGGTGTGGCCGTCATCAAGGTGGGGGCCGCCACCGAGACTGAAATGAAGGAAAAGAAGGCCCGTGTGGAAGACGCCATGCATGCTACCCGAGCGGCTGTCGAGGAAGGAATTGTGCCGGGCGGTGGTGTGGCTTTCCTTCGAGCTATTCCGGCGGTCGAGAAGCTGAAGCTGGAGGGCGACGAACGCATCGGAGCCAACATTGTGCGTCGCGCACTGGAAGAGTCTATGCGCCAGATTGTCCAGAACGCCGGAGCCGATGGCGCCGTGGTCGTGGAGAAAGCCTGCGCCGATAAGGGTGTGAATTTTGGTTACAACGCCGAG
>JBGPHY010000771.1:0-3094 GCA_041484625.1 Terriglobia bacterium
GCTGATCTGTCTGGCGCTCACCTGCGAACGGCTCTTTCGCCTGCGCTATCTGCGCCGCGGCACTCATCCTCCCATGTCGCCTGCCGATTTGCTCCTGCTGCTTTGGATCGGACTCGGCAGAAAACCCAACGATACCAGCTAATCGAATCACTCAGTGCTGTCCCTTGGCTGGCCTCTTGGCTCGTTTCTCCTCCTCGTCGTTGCCCTTAAAGTCAACTTGACCTCACATGAACGGGCACCAGTGTCTTCGAAAATAGCCCCTTCCGTCAGAATTCCCCTCTCCACTACAGTTTCCAGGCCAGCTGACACTCCCCCAGCCCTCTCTCCTCAGAAGTTCCGAAAGGGCTGGGTAAAGGGTCTCCGCATTGACGCGCCACGCCAGCGCGTGGTAAACTCCCGTCACACAATGATCCTATGCTGATGCCCTTCTCAGCCCTTGTTCTCTGGTTCCTGTTGGCAAGTCAGGGCGCCAGCGTCAGCACGGCGGCCGATAAAGCCTTCCTGCATGGCGTGCAACTTCATCAAAGCGGCGACTTGCAGGGGGCTCGCGCCGCTTATGAAGAGGCTTTGCGTCTGGCCCCCAGACGAGTCGATGCTCTGGCCAACCTTGCCCAGGTATTTGATCAACTGGGAGAGTTTGACCAAGCTAAGCTCCACTATCGAAAAGCCCTCCAAGTCGCCCCGACCCAGACAAATGTCCGCTTGAATCTTGGGTTGCTGCTTTTCAAAATCCAACGTTATGAAGAAGCGCGAAAGGAGTTGACGCTCGTAAAGGCCGAGCAACCCAATGATTATCGAGCGCGTCATGTGCTTGCCCTATGTTTCTTCAAACTTGATCAACTCAGCGCAGGAATCACCGAATTGGAGGTGGTCCATCGTGCTCAACCCGAGAATCTCATGGCTGCCTACACGCTGGGATCGGCCTATCTCAGCGTCAATCAAATCGCCAAGGCCGAAGACATGGTCAAAACGACATTCGGTCGTGTGGACACGGCAGAGGCGCACCTGATCCGCGGGGGCTTTCGCTTCGCCAAGGAAGAATACTTCGACGCCGTGGATGAATATGAACGGGCAGTACAACTGAATTCCCAACTCCCAACAGCTCATTCCCGACTGGGTTACCTCTACTTCATGCTAAACGACTGGGACCGGTCCCTTCAAAACTGCGAGGCCGAATTAAAAGTGAATCCACATGATTTCACATCGACGGCGCTGCTGGCATGGTTGTACAGACAGACCGGGCGGCTGGAAGAGGCCAATCAGTTCATAGACAAAGCCCTCTCCCTGAAACCGGATGACTTCGGCGTCCTATTCCAAAAGGCAGAGATGGCCAAAACTAAAGGGAATATTGGCGAGTCAGTACGTTTGTTGGAACAAGTGGTTGCCCAGCATCCAGATTTCCTTCCTGCGCGAACTTTGTTGGCTCAGGTTTACTTCAGGCAGAAACGCCAGGCCGAAGCTGAGCAGCAAATGGCCGCCATCAAGGAGTTGGAGGAAAAAAAGAAAAAGATCGGACTCTATCAAATGAAATGAAGAGACCTAACGAGAGGAAGTGAATTACGTCCTGCTTGGTTTACTGCCAGACTCACCGTTCCAATTAGAGCCTCCAACGGCGGAGAGACAGAGTCATAGTTAGCACGTCTACCGCGGCCGAATCTCGCTGACATCGGTGCCCAGCTTCAGAAAGAAATGCTTGCGGTCGCCGGGCTCAAGAACCCGGTGGACGATGTAGTACTCCCCTTCGTCGGTGTACTTGACCGGCTCCAGCTTCTTCGGATCGTTGCTCTCGCCGATGTAGACCACCGGACGGTCCTGGGATTTGGCCAGCTGAATGTAAGTGAAAATGTGATCATCTACTACCTTGCTGATCGAGAACTTATGATCCTTAAGCTCGTAGTTCGAGTTCAATGAAAACAGTAGCCGCTCTTTCACCTGTTTGGTTTTCTGCTCCAGGGAGGCCTCACACTGGGCCTGGGCGGCCTCCAGGCGGTCATTGACCAGCTTCTGAGCTTCAACCCGCACTTTCTGGTTGAAGAACTGCAGGTTACTGCTTTCCACGATAACCAGCTGGTCAATATAGTCGCCAGGTCGAGAAGAGAGATTGAAGACGAAAAGCTTCTCGTTGTCGGTGAAGATGGAAACCGAGGTGGCCTTATTGGCCAGCAGTGGCGTGACGATGCCAATGGTCCCGTTGGACTCGGCGTGAAACGACTTGGGGTCCGTAACGACGAAGTCGGTGATCTTCCAGGCTTCAGGCAGACGGAAAGTGGCGCCGACGCCGACTGCCGTGACCACCTTGTAGACCTGGGTGGCATTTTCGCCGTCGAAGTTACAGGTCAGTGTGCGCGGTTGGGCCGCAGGAAGATTCTGTACAAACAGCAGAATGAGCGGAAGCAGCTGAACAATGCGAATCATGGTCCCTCCTTGAAGATGCTTTGGCGATATTCGATCAGGATCAAGCCGTGGGGATTGCGTTGAGAACGTTTGACCGGCTTGATGAGCAGAACGGCCAAGAACTGGCCGTCATCCAGGATTTCATTGGTTTGGGAAAGGGCCTTGGCCTCGAAGTAAAGCTGGACCTTGAGAAGCGGCTGGGTTTCGGTAATCAGGAAGTTGCGGACCTCGACCAGGCCCTGGGCATTCCGGCCAATCAGCTCGGAGCGGTGAGCCAGGTTAATGGCCTCTTTGATCTGGATCAAGGCTTCCGGAGTGGCCCACTTCACGATGGATTCCAGGTTGGTCTTGACGGTAAATCGATTGTAGGTGAACAGATCCCGGATGAAGTCTTGGCAGAACTTCCGCACCTCAACCGGGGATCGCTGCTCACCGGCGGCATCGACAACGCTGTAGTCCACAGGGATGGCGTCCCCAGTAGCCTGGTTGATGACAATCGGCACGACGCGCTCGGTGCGACTTTCCACGATCTTGAGGAGCAAAGCCCCACCCAGCAGCAGCGAAGTAAGAAGCAGCACCAGCACGATCAGCTTCAGCCAGGTATTCACAAAAGCCAGGTTGCCGCTGGAGCGGATGAAATCGTCTGTAGCATTAGACACCTTGGACTCTTATCGGCCCAGGGCTGCTCGGGCCGTGGAAC
>JBGPHY010000772.1:0-3089 GCA_041484625.1 Terriglobia bacterium
CCATTACTGCCACTTTTCGCATAACCCGCCGTCTGAACTACCAGGCGCTCTCCGCAATAGTTCGCGCCAGGATCCCGGCAACGAGCGTCGCAAAGTTGACAAAGGAGGCCAGGGCCGGGTATCTCCAGTTGCCCGGACTAGATAAGCGTGTGGGGCTTCTGGCCCGCAGCATCGTGTCGGATGCCTCCACCACAGCTGAGAAAGCCAGACGCCTCGAGAGCTACTTGCAGAGCCACTACCAATACTCATTGGAGGCCTCGGCGCTCGAGGAAGCCCAGCCGCTCTCCAACTTCTTGTTCGAAAACCGCAAAGGGCACTGCGAATACTTCGCCACGGCGATGGCTATCCTGCTTCGAATGGAGGGCGTCCCGTCCCGGGTAGTGAACGGCTTCCGCACCGGGGAGTACAATGCCGTTGGAGAAGACTTCATATTTCGCGGCCGGGACGCTCACAGTTGGGTGGAGGCTTATGATCCGGAAACAGGATGGTCAGCTTATGATCCAACACCGATCCAGAAGTCCGCTGCAGAGCAGTCGACCCTTCTGGTGACCTTCAGCAACTACCTGGATGCCTTTGAGTTGTTCTGGGGAGAGTGGATCCTGGGATATGACGATATTCTTCAATTCTCCCTGTTTCATGATCTTCAGGATCGGTCGGCACTGTGGATGGAGGCCAGTCGACGCAGACTATTCGCAATGGAACATGGGTTGTTGCGTCTGACTGAAACTGCCTGGCATGGAGTCCGCACGAGCCCGGGTGGGAGCCTATGGATCTGGATTCTGGCCATGCTAGCTGTTGTGAGTTGGGTGTTGTGGTTTGGGGTCGGACGCTTAACGAGGAGAGCCCGGTTCCGCGCAGCCATCGCGGCCGGAAACAGGACCGTGGCAGTTGAACTTTACCAGGAAATGCTGATCGTACTCCGCAGGCGGGGGAAACTGAAACCTCCCAGCTGGACTCCCAGCGAATTTGCCGAGAGCATCAAGCATCCATTGGTCTACCGGGAAGTCAACCAGCTGACCCAGCTTTATCATCTCCTCCGGTTTGGGTCGGGTCCTGTCAGCCTGGAACAGATTGAGTCCCTCCGGCATAAACTCGCAGGGCTGAAGAGTACCTGTCGTGGCATTCCATCGATTACGTGAGGATATCGGATTCAGCGCTGGTTGTGCGGAGATCCCCCTGAGTGAGTGTGGTAAGGACCGAGACCGGCAGGCAGAGATATTTCGGTCGTCAGAATTGACCGCTGATGGACAGGCTTCAGAGAATAAGGCAATCGCTCCAGGATGTCCTCGAAGTTTCTTGCCCCTTTTCATGCAATGTTCAGAAAATTCATGATTCTCTCAGGAATGATCTCAATGTTTTTCCGCCTGTATCGGATATAACCCTCCTTCTGAAAACTGGCCAAAGCCGATGAGATAATCTCCCGGGAGGTGCCGATGATCTGGGCAAGCTCCTCGTGGGTGTAGGAATGGTGGATTTTCAGCTTCCCGTCAATGTCACGATGTCCGTAATCTTCCCCCATCCTCAGCAGGGTCTTCGCCAATCGTTCCGAGGTCTTGTCGAACGACAGGGTCTCGATCCGATCCTGGGCTTCCGCCAACCGGCCACTCAGGAGTCTCATGAGATCCCCCGCCACCCCCGGCTTCTAGGTCACCTGGCGGAGTATCTCGTTCTTGCCGATGCAGGCAAGTCGCACCTTCTCCATGGCAATGGCATGGTCGGACCGAGCCTCCTCGGCGTAAAGACTCAATTCTCCGAAAATTTCACCAGGTTCAAAGATGGGCAGAACCTTCTCCTTACCTGTTGCCGAGATTCGGCTCAGTAGACGATCAAACACAAAGACTTAGCTGGCTCCGATTTTTACCGGAGAAGAATTGGCTTTTGCTGGATTGGGCACAACTCGACTGGAAGCGTTATCCCGGGAAGCATCGTTGAAACCGGATACGGTGAGTTTGTGCTGGGATTTATCAGGCAAAGGTTGGCTTGAAGTAGTCTTAATGGGATCATTTGTTACCAAAGAATCACCCGAAGTAGTCTCTGTATTGACAGGATTGCGTACAGGGGCAGTTTGCATTTCATAGAACAAGGAAACGGCATGGTGCGCTTGTTTCGGCTGTGGCTCCGATGGATGTTTGTCCTGCAGTTTTTTCAAAAACAAGGGCAAGCTATCAGAATGAAAAGAAGCGTGGTGATACTTATGGCAAAAGTCCCAATAAAAACGCAGCCATTTTGTATAAAAAAACCTGACCGTGTGCGGCAGCGATTTTCTGGTCAAGAATGGGTCGAACTGGTCAGCTATTGCAGGGGGTATGGCAATCATTGGATGCTGTCCCTCTTCTGTCTATCCTACACAATAGGCATGTTATCCCGCTTACAAAAGCGAGATGTTGAGACGATAAAATTTAGGCTTGTTCAAACAAAAAAACTAGCGTATGAATTATCCGGATCTAGATAATCACTGGTTATCCGGACCAGCCGCAGCGCACGAGACGCAGGAGTGGAAGCCGTGAATGACTGGTCGAACACGGTGTATTACACGTTCTCCACCATTTCTCAGACTCTCGCTGGCGCCGTTGGTTTGTTGGCCGCTTTTGTTATCATCCGGCTGGGCGCCATCCGGGCCGCCCTTCACGAAAAGGCAGTCATCATCAACAACACCGTCGATCATGGCGATCCCGCTCTCGAGCAGGAAGCGTACCGTCTCTTCGCCAAGGGCGAGGATGCGACCCTCGTCCGCCTTTGCCGTTCGCAACCCGGCCACTGGAACGCGATCATCTACGGTCAGCACGTCAGTGGAGCGCACCTTCCAATCGCCGAACGGTTGCTCGCGCACATGCAAAGCGTACTCGTCCGCCTCTGGATCGCCCTTGGCCTCACGGCGCTCAGCATTCTGGGCTCCGTCTTCGTCCTTTCGATTGCACCGATCGTGTTGGCCCGCGGTGTTCACCGAGAGGTGCTCGTCGTGGGCGTAATCGCAACTCTGGTATGCCTAGTGTCGTATGTCGAGGCTATTCGACACGGGCTGCGACTATGACGAGGGGAGAATCGCGGCGCTAAGCGGCGTGCCTAACCCCTCGCGAAAAACGCTCGGG
>JBGPHY010000773.1:0-3082 GCA_041484625.1 Terriglobia bacterium
AACTAGAGAGGCAGCTATCGTACTGGAAGAAGCAGCTGTCTGATGCCTTGCCGCTCCTCGGCGTTCCCACGGACTATTCGCGGGCCGGATCCCAAAACTACCAAGGCGCGAGCCAATCTCTCGAGTTGCCCCCTAACTTAACTGCAGCACTTAACGTTTTTAATCGCAGGGAAGGCGTTACTTTATTTATAGCCCTGCTCGCGGCCTTCCAGGTTTTGCTCGCCCGTTACAGCGGGCAAGAGGATATTGTGATGGGGGCCCCGATCGCCAATCGGAACCGGACTGAGATCGAAGGCGTCATTGGCTTTTTTGTCAATACACTTGTACTGCGGACGGATCTGTCGGGGAACCCGACCTTCCGGGAGATCTTAGGGCGAGTCCGCAAAGTGGCGTTGGAAGCCTACGATCATCAAGACCTGCCGTTTGAAAAATTGGTCCAGGAGCTACACCCAGAGAGGAGTCCCGGGCGAAACCCTCTGTTTGAGGTCCTGTTCAACTGCTTTGAGGAGCCACCTCCCGTGGCTTTTGCTGGCCTTAACTGCAAGGAGATCTCGCTGGAGCATGTGACGGCAAAATTTCCGCTGACGATGTATGTCAGAAACCGAGGGAATACGCTTCAACTGCAGCTTGTTTATCAGCGCGCTCTTTTTTCGGCTGAACGAATGGCTTGCCTACTGGACCAGTTCCGGTATCTCCTTGAACAGGTCGTCGCTGTTCCGGACCAGCGAATTCGCTGCTACTCTCTGGTATCCCCTAGTTCCCGCTCTCTGCTTCCCGATCCCGCCGCCCCTCTGGCCGAACCAAGCTACGAATCGGTCACTACCATGTTCACATCGTGGGTCGAGCGCACCCCGGACCAACCAGCCATCTATCAAGGCGGTCAAAGCTGGACCTATAAAGAGCTGGCCGATAGCGTTCATACGATCGCGCATAGGCTCTTTGCCAAAGGTTTTCAAAAGGGCGATGTCGCGGCGGTGTGCGGGCCGCGCAGTTTTGGTTTGATTGCCGGCATGCTGGCGGTGTTCTTGAGAGGCGGAGTCCTGCTCACTTTAGACCAAAGGCTGCCTGTCCAGCGCCGGAATCTTATGCTGCGAGAGGCGAAAGCCAAGTGGTTCCTAGATATTGGTCATAGGCAAACAACAGTTGATTGGGTGCGTGATTTATCCTTTCCCAAAATCATAAGCGTCGGTCAAAACACCGAACGGTCAGAACAGCAAGAAAACGATGTGTTTCACGACGCAAGTCCCTTTCCCGTCCTGGCTCCGGATGATCCCGCGTATATTTTCTTTACTTCCGGCACTACGGGAGTTCCCAAGGGGGTTTTGGGGTGCCACAAAGGGCTTGGCCATTTTCTGACATGGCAGAGAATAACGTTTGCTGTTGGGCCACAGGATCGCTGTGCTCAACTCATGGGTTTTTCCTTTGACGCCGTCTTGAGAGATGTTTTTCTTCCCCTGACCAGTGGTGCCACACTCTGTCTTCCGCCCGAGGAAGATGGCCTCGCGTCCGATCGCATCCTGCCGTGGCTGGAGCGCGAAGGTATTTCTCTACTGCATATTGTGCCTTCGGTTGCCCACGCCTGGCTCGATGCACTACCGGCCGGGGTAACGCTCCACGCCGTGCGGCGGCTTTTCTTTGTCGGAGAGCCGCTCACGGCCTCACTGGTGCAACGCTGGCGCCAGACTTTCCCCCACGCGGGCGAAATCATTAATCTCTATGGCCCGACGGAAACCACATTGGTGAAATGTTTCTATCAAGTACCGGCCGAGGAGTTTCCCGGGGTGCAACCCGTCGGTTGGCCACTTCCAGAGACCCAAGCCCTGGTAGTGGCGGAAAACGATCGGCTGTGCGGGATCGGGGAAGCCGGTGAAATTGTTCTGCGGACCCCGTTTCGCAGTCTGGGATATATCAATGCGCCGGATGAGCAGGACAGGCGGTTTGTGCGAAACCCGTGGCGCAACGATGCAGGAGATCTCCTTTACTACACGGGCGATGGTGGACGTTATCGGCCCGACGGTTCGTTGGAGATTTTGGGGCGGTTGGATCACCAGGTGAAGGTACGAGGGGTCCGGATTGAACCCGATGAAGTGACTGCCATCCTGTTGCAGCATCCTGGCGTGAACGCCGGTGTCGTTGTCGCACGCAAGGATGAGCAGGGGCAAGATACTCTCGTGGCTTATGTCGTCCCAGCGAGACAACAGGAGTTTGGACCCATTGAATTGAGGGCCTACCTGAGCAAGCAACTTCTTGCGGAAATGGTGCCATCGGCCTTTGTCTTTTTGGAATCTCTACCGTTGACTCCCAACGGTAAGGTGGACCGCAATGCGCTGCCGGCGCCTGCTCAGGTGGGAGAGGAGTTGGAAGAGGGGTATGTGTCGCCGCGCACTCCCGTCGAAGGGATCCTCGCAAGCATTTGGGCCGGAGTCCTCAAGCTCGACAAGGTCGGCATCCATGACAACTTCTTTCACTTAGGGGGCCATTCACTGCTGGCCACGCAGGTGATTTCCCGCGTGCGTGAGGCTTTCCAGATGGAGCTGCCGCTGCGTACGATATTTGAGAAGCCGACGGTTAAAGAGTTGAATACGGTGATCATGGAGAAGTTGTCTGAAAGGGGAGGTGGGGGAGAGGTGGCTCGCATTCTGGCGGAGGTGGAGTCGCTTTCGGACGAAGAGATCAAGAATCTTCTCAAACAGGGGGCAACGGAGTGAAATAGCTATGGGCGCCGCAGATCTCAACCAACGCCTCGCTAATCTTTCGCCTGCGAAAAAGGCTCTTCTGGAGTTGCGGCTCAAGCAGAACCGTTTTCACGAGCAGACCATTCCGCGTCGGCCAGAGCGCGATTCCGCGCCGCTTTCTTTTGCCCAACAGCGATTGTGGTTTCTCAATCAACTGGAGCCTGAGAGTCCTGCTTACAACGAATCGAGAGCGTATCGTTTAAGCGGTGTTCTCGGTGTGGCGGCATTGCAAAGAGCGCTGGATCAAGTCGTAGCGCGCCACGAGGTCTTGCGTACGAATTTCGTATCCGTCGACGGAACTCCTACACAAGTCATCGCAGAAACAAGGTCGGTCGAACTCCCGCTGA
>JBGPHY010000774.1:0-3068 GCA_041484625.1 Terriglobia bacterium
CGGGAAAGGCGGTGGGTTTGTAGCCGAACTTGCTTTCGAACTTGTCAATCTCGGTCCCTTTCATGAGCCGCGACATGGGGCCGATCTGCGCGGTGCCTTCAATGAGCGCCGGCGGCGCGGTGCTGGACCCCTTGCCCTCGATCTGGATCTTCACGTTCGGGTACTGCTTGCGGAAGCCTTCCGCCCAGAGGGTCATGAGATTGTTCAGGGTGTCGGACCCGATGCTGTTGAGGTTGCCGGAAACCCCGCTCACCTTGGCGTAGGCTTTTAAATTGGGATCGAGCTTGATGGCGTCGTCGGCAAAGGCAGGACCCGCCCCGATGGCCAGGACCAACACCAGACAGGCGAGCCGGGGAATGTTCTCTTTCTTGTTCATGAAACCTCCTTCATCCAACCTACTCGCGCACCATAACCGGATCGTTACATCGGCGTTACAGAACGGTTAACACCGCCCGTATCCCGTAGCTTGCGCAGGGGTTAGAAGGTGATGAGCGCCCGCAAGCCGATGATCTGATTGTTATAGTTCACGTATTGGCCGCAGGCCCCACATGCTCCGTTTGTGGATATGTTTTGTCCCGGTAGCCCAATTGACCCCAAGACCGTTTCCTGCAGAACGGTGTAATCCACCGAGAATGCCAGAAACTTGGAATAGTCGTAGCTGACCCCGAAGTAATAGGATTGGATATCGCCGGCCGGGGTATCCTTGTTGGGCTTCATGAAATAGTAGCGGCCATGCAATCGGACCTTCTCGAAATTTGGGATTCGATACCAAGCCCAAAGCTCGTACCCGCGGGCTTGGTGAAAGCGGGGAATCGAGGTTAAAGGGCCGGCGGTTGAGCCTAAGGTCGCTGCCGTGTCAGAAGCAACTGTGGCATTTGTATTGTAAGTCCCCGGGACATTAATCGCGGTCGGGAATCCCTTTCTCCCGACATCGGCGCCGTCATCGCCCCAGACCATCTGGGCGTTAATCTTAAAGGTGTCTTTTGAGGGATCGTAGACCTCCACGTTTCCCAGCAAGCGCTGCGGATTAAACCCTTCGGTGCCGTTCCTCTCACGCTCGTTGTGGTAAAAAGCGGAGATGATTGCCCCCTTGATCGGCTCCACGCTGATGCGACCTAACCCAGCATACCCGCGTCCATCCGCGGTGTTCTGGTACCCTTCACCCTCCTGGAACGAGATGTGGTAATCCACCATGTTGTTCAGGGCCTTCCCTAGGAGGCTGACGCCTAAATCGGATGAGGTTTGGAAGCCCTGTTGATCGACCATGGTGGGGAACAAGTAGCGGTACGTCCACCGATGCTCTTCATATTCAATCCACGGAGTCTGGTGCATGCCGACCCGCAGGTGCAGAGCCGGAGAGAAGTTGTGATCATAATAGGCATACTTCACGAACGTGCTATTCCGTCCGGTTCCGCCGAAACCCGAAAGGCCGAACGGGGCGGCCTCGGTGCATTTTCCACCAGCAGCGTTGGTGTTACCAGTGCAGTCACCTCCACCAACATGGTTGACCATCTGGTCGAGGGTCAGTCGGAACTCATGGCCTTCTTCGAAGTATTTCCGGACGTTAAGATAGGTCCGCGTAAAGTGAAAGCCACTGGCGAGCCCCTTGTTTTCGTTGGCTGTTGAGTTGGCCACACCGTTTTGGGCCGACCCTGTGAAGGAGGTTCCCGTGGCGTAGGTGGCGTTGAGATAGAAGGTTACGCCGATGTCCACGCCCTTCATGATGGAGGAGCTTTTGTCTTTCGACTCGGTCCCATAGCTCATGCCCTTCTCTTGCGTGGCCTGAGCTTTCTCCTTGCTCGCCTTAATTTTGAGCCATTCCTCCTTGGTGATGGAGCCCTTTTCATAAAGAATGTCCTCGATCTCTGATCCTTGCTGCGCCGCGGCGGCCGCCTGGAAGCCGATGAGGCAGACGAGGCCGAGCGCGCCGATGAGCAATAGCTTGCTCAGGCCTCGCCCTCTTAATGTGATGTTCCGCATCGAGTCACCTCCTGAATTGGTTGATGGAATGGTTTCTTCGCTCTATGAAGCTCACATTCGCGGTGGTGTCGCGGCCCCTAGTACGTGTCCGCACTGTAGTCTGCGATTGTTGTCTGGAGTTAACTGTGGTGTTACCGAACGGTAAATTCTTCCGCGTGGCGAGTCTCCCGCTTGTCATGGTCGAGCGGCTCTCCTACAATACGCCACGATCAGATACCACCAAGGAATGGCTGAGGAGGATCGGAATGAGGCTGAGCGCACCGCGATGGTTGACGGCGACCGGTTTCATGGTGCTTTACGGGTGCGCACTCTTTCAAGCCGCCCCATCCGTGATTTACCGGGACGATTCGCTGACCGTGACCATCGAGCCCAATCCCGCTGGAGAAGGGCAATCCCAGAGGGAGAAGCTCGAGCCGCGAGTCACTCCTCAACAGCTCGCCGCAATCCTCAGAGGGCTTTACGCCCAGAAAAAAGGGGGCTTTCTCCAGTCTGTAATCGGATTACAACCTGAACTCGTGTTTCGTGAGGACGAACTCTCGCTCGTCGCGGGGGAGATCCAGATGGGCCTAAGGCAGGCTTCATCTCAGGAGCGTGTGGCGTTTCAGTTATGGAGGCCGCGCGGGAAAGGCCGGGAGGAGACCAGAGGCTCGATTTATCTGCGCGGGAGTCTTCTATCTGTGACTCTCTCAAAGTTTCGTGCCTTTGACCGAATGGACTATGCGGGAGCTGAAGGAGGCAGCGGCGAAGATTTCGAACTGCTTTTTGAGCCGTCGGAAGCGGTGGTTCAAAGACAGCCGGGATTTGCTGCGCGGTGGCTGGCGGCAGACAGGCCCGAGGTCATCATCGACCTTCAGCGGTTCAGGCACACCTCGCCTAATCCTGCTCCTCCCAACGTACCGTAAAAACGTAGGTTCATCTTGTCTGTGCCTCATACACTGTTCACGTTTGAACCTTACTTGCCCCGCTTGACACATCAATAAATCTTGATATAATTGGGTTATGATTTCTTTAAGCGCGAAAGACTTCAAACGTGCCGCAGGCTGGTTCCACGCACTGTCCGATGAGACCCGTCTGCGGATCATCGAACG
>JBGPHY010000775.1:0-3061 GCA_041484625.1 Terriglobia bacterium
AAGCTCGAAGAGAGAAAGTCCCAGCCCCTGACTGAAATGATCCTCGTCCAGAACTGGTTCGAGGAGCTGAAACGCCTCGTGCCGGCCAACAAGTGAGAGAACCATGATCGGTAAGACCTTTGGGCTGTCGGCACCGATCTAAAAGGGACCCGTTATGCGGATCTGGCAGCAAACCAGGATGCGAGTCCCTCTGCATCGATGTGGTAGGGAAGCTCTATTGAGAAAAAGTCTCTTTACAGGCATTGGCAAATTCCCGGCCTTCCGCTGGACTGTCCGTTCCAGAATGGATGGGCCTTTGCTGGTGCAATTCAGAAGTGCGACAGGCGGAGCCGTATGATTAAAACAAAACCCCGCTCGGGAAGAGCGGGGTTAGGGAGATATAAAGACGTATTGAGGTTCAGCTAAACGGCACCTTCACTGACGCTTTTCAAATCGCAGTCCACCAGTTTGTCGATCAGTTGGTCCAGCACCGCGCCTATGCTGCCAGTGGCATCCACGGTAATGAGGATTCCTCGTTGGCGGTAACGGTCAGTGATCGGGTAGAGTTCCTTCAGGTATTCCCGGAAGCGTTTCCTGACGATTTCAGGCTGATCGTCGGGTCTCCTCTTGTAAAAGACTCCCGGGGGAGGAGGGTTCTTGGTGAGGTGGTAAGAACGGCCGGCTTCGTCAATCACCCGACCTGCCACCCGATCCAGGATTTCTTCTTCCGAGACTTCAAAACTGACCACCGCCGTTAAATCTATAATTCGATCCAAGGCGATGGCCTGCTTCAGGGTACGGGGATACCCATCAAATACAAATCCTCCCTTGGACCGGTTTGCGGCCAGGTAGGATTCAAAGATCTCAATCACTAAATCGTCCGGAACAAGCGAACCACCTCTTACATAAGTCAAGGTCTTTTGCCCCAGGGAGGTACCTTTGTCAATCTCCATCCGAAGTGTTTCACCTAGAGAGAAATGCGTCAAACCAAAATGCGCAGCCAGAAGTTTCGCCTGGGTGCCTTTCCCACAGCCAGGCGGGCCGAGAACGGAAATATCCATATTCTGTGTCCCTTTCCTCCTTTTCATGACTCAAAGGATGCTTCGCAGCCTTTCCACGAGAGCTTATTTTCCCTCGACGAGAAGCAGAGATGCTTATCCGACAACCAGCCAACCCTCTCTGCTCTAATCGACCCAGACCATACTTCAAATTAGACCCTTGTGTCAAACAGCTTTCGAAGCCCAGAAATCCTTAACGGTCGTGGGGTTTCAGGCCGAACATTTACCTGTGTAAGCAAAGATCGGATCTCCCGATCCTGTACTGTGTATGAGGAGATCGGATGCTGGAAACCAAACTCCCTGAACATATAAAAGTAGTTATGGAAAGTGGGGAAAATCCCGCCCTAATGTTGATGGTGGAACCGATCCGGCAGGTCGAGGCCAAGCTGACGTTGCTGGACCTGAGGAACATCCTTCGGGAGTATAAGATAGAGAACTGGTTTATCAATGAAGAGCAGATCAGTCTCTGTGAGAAGGAACAAAATAAAGTCAAGGTGGCAAAGGCATTTAGGATTGCAGAGGTTCGAGACGCAGAAGTCAGGGTGCGCATTTCTGAGGATCGTCTGGAAGCCCGGCTGACCATTATCCGTCCCTACGGCGGGAAGCCTGCTACTGTCTCCATGGTGGAAGAAGCCTTGCAGAAGGCCGAGGTGATTTGGGGAGTCCAGGAGAATTCGATTAGCCAATTAGTGGCCTCCGGAACTTGCGACGACGCGCTGATTGCAAAGGGGGTTCCAGCTGGGACGGGCGAGCCGGTCCGTTTTGAGCAATTGGTGAAGGAATCCGAGCACAAAGGCCGCCCCGGGGAGCGCAACGATGGCAGTGTCGATTACCGTGACCTGGGACTCTTCACTTCTGTACCCGCCGGTACACCCCTTCTTAAGAGGATCCCTCCCACAGCGGGTACTCCCGGGATCGGAGTAGACGGGCAACCGATTCCTGCCAGGCCTGGGAGAGATCGGGAGCTCAGGCCGGGCGTTGGCACAGAGATTTCGACCGATGATCCGAATATGCTGGTGGCCAATGCCAACGGAACACCGATCTTCCGTGAGAACTCAGGCAAAATTGTCGCGAAGCTGGAAATCGGGGACGTTGATTATGAGACAGGCGACATTAACTTTGACGGATCTGTTCACATCCGGGGAACCATGCGGCCCGGATTCAAGGTCAATGCCGGTGGCGATATCCTTGTGGTCGACACTGTAGAAGGGGCTGACCTTCGGGCGGGGGGCTCGATCAACTTTCGTTGTGGAGTTTTTGGCAAGAGCCAGACGCAAATCATTACCAAGGGCAATATCCGGGCGAAATTCCTCCACGAGTGTATAGTTTACTGTGAGGGAAACCTCGAAGTGGAAGACCTGATTGCCAATTGCCAGATTATCTGTGAAGGAATGGTGGAGGTGGGCCAAAAGGGGGGCAAGGGGCAGATTTACGGCGGCAAAACTGTTGCCACCAGGGGTGTCCATGCCAAAATCCTGGGGGCCGTCACTGAACTGGGGACCCTTATTGAAGTCTCACCCTCGCCGAACCTGCTTTCGCGACAGCAAGAAATCATCAAGGAGATCGGGAGGGCCGAGTGGAATCTTTCAGATGCACAGAAGTCGCTGCAATTCTTGAGGAGTTCGTCTAGTTCTCGCACCGATCCTCGAATCGAAAGTTACACTGAGACCTCGTTTAACCTGATGGAGCGGCTGGATCAGTTGAAGGAAGAGCAGGCAGAAATCGAATCCAAGCTTCAAGCCAGGAACACGGGGAAAATCGTGGCGGGGCAGGTGCATCCCGGTGTTCAAGTCACCATCGGGCACCGGCGCAAGGCCATCGCGTCGTTCACGCAGTCCTTCTCTTTTGAACCTCCCAAGGAAGCTCAACCTGCCGCCTAGGGTTGAATACATCGGGAAACGAACCAGCGATCGCATTGCGAGCCACAAAGAGGTCAGAGGGTGCGAAAAAACCAGGAGGGCGATTCTCCTGGCGAGCCGCCTCGCCGTAACTGTTTAATCCACCCTGGCTCGGTGGGAACCTCG
>JBGPHY010000776.1:0-3056 GCA_041484625.1 Terriglobia bacterium
GGAGCGACGGCAGGAAATGTGTTCTGGCAGGTCACCAGCTCTGCCACTCTTGGCACGAACACCGCTTTTGAAGGAAGCATTCTCGCGTTCATCAGCGACACCGTCACCACCGGCGCCAGTGTTACCGGTCGAGTCTTTGCGCTGACGGGTTCTGTGACGCTGAGCGGGAACCGAATTCGCGCCGCATCAAAATAAACGGGCAGGCTGGCACGTACCAAGTGGATGTGAACGACGACGACTCGGCTATCCTCTTGGTGTCTAATTCAAAAGCGACCAATGCTACTCCAGTTCAGTTTGATGGTTGCACTCACGTTCGCTCCACCGCTGGCGAGTCAGCAAAAGCCTGTCACCCACTGTTGCACGTCAGATGCCGACAGACTTTCGAAAAAAAAGATTAAAGCCCTGCTGGATAAAACAGAACCTATTCACGCTCCGTGCTGTGCCGAAATGCTTCACATCAAGGGAACCATGGTCCTGTCAATAGCTGTTGGTACTGATGGTGAGGTGACTTGCGTGGAGTACGTCTCAGGGCATGCGCTTATCATTGGAGTCGCCATTGATTCTGTCAGACAGTGGAGATTTCGGCCCTACGCTGTGAAAGGACTAAAACGAGAGTTCTGCGGGAGAGTCGCTCTGCGCTATGAAGCAAATGAACACGCTGTGAAATACGAAGTAATCTAATTCTCTCTGGGTTGGACCTTTCTCGCGCTAACTCCTGATTAGTCGCGTTACCGGACATGTCCGGTTAATGCGTTAATCAGGCACTGAGAACCTTTGTGAGGTCCGGCTCTGTTCAAACGGCAGGATGTCGCAGGGAGTAAACGTATCCATCGCTCGTTAGAGCGTGAATAGTGCTTCCCTTCACATCGACTGGACCGATTTCGGCTATATATGGAGGCCTCTTAAAGAAGTATCTTGGCTTGCGTCACTGGAGACCTGTGGACGCCGCTTTTTCCACGACGGTTATGAAAAGCTCGTCCCATTGGCAGTTCAATTCGAGCGTGCCCTTACCATGGTCCACTATGATAGTTCGCACATCCGTTGATGCGGGAACCAATGCAGCGGCATCTTGAGTTTGGGACGACAAGATAGCCATGAAACGAGAATTAAACGACGCCCCCCCGTGATCCGGGAGTTGGCTGAATGCCGTCGGGCTTATGGACGGGCTAGGGGAGTTGCTGCTGAAGCAAGTACCCCGAGATGTTCGCGGTTGAATCGGTCTGGATGACGAATGCCTGCGATCCGCTAGCCTGATAGAAGGACACGTTGAAGGTCGTCGCCGACGCTGAAATGAACGGATAAGCTCCTGCCGTGCTTGGCGTAGGCACGGTGAAGCTCCCCGTGAAGTGACCCGGATTGGTAATATCCGCGGTGAATGTGCCGGTGATGGGAACTCCTGGGACGAGGACAATAGCGGGGTTGCCAGAATCGTTTTGATCGTAATCAGCGAATCCGTTCACGAATTTTGCGGAATCGTCACTCGAAACCACGCCGACGAGGTCCAATTCATTGGTGGTAGTAGAGGTGGTGACGGAATTCGTCAGGTTGAGAGCATGGTTCGCGACGAAGGAAGGAGTAGTAGGGATGGCCTGGGGGATCAGGACGCCTGTTCCCTTGATATTTGCATCCGTGTGCAAGAGCAACGCGCCGCCTCCGCCGCTCGAATTGTTCGGGTCAAGGATATTGACGGTCGGATCGACCATGTAGATATTAAAGGTCGAGCTTCCCGCCGCGTCCGTGAGATTGAGCGTGCCATTTTGCGTCGCGGAGATCACATAGGAACCAGCCACAGGCTTGCCCGTGCTCGGCACCGATGGCGAGCCCCCCGCAATCGAGTCCGAGATACCCGAGGTGATGCTACCGGAACCCGCAGTGAATTGGCCGGCGGCGCTGGTGCGCCCGGCGGAACTCGAGCCGTAATGCTGGAATACAAATTTTCCGGATAGGGAAGGGGCGGCCGCGCTCTGGGCATAAGCGCTTCCTCCCGTCAAATCAATATTATCAGTTTCCAATAGGCGAAGAGCCTTCGCCGAAATGATGTAGTAGGTGAAGCCTCTTCCTCCAGCCATGTGCAAACTCCCTCGCCCGTTGGAATCGGGAGGGAGGAAACTCTGCGCGGGAGATGGAAAAGTTGACATCACCCCGCCAAAATTCACGTCCAACACGACGTTGGTCAGACTAGAGTTTCCGTTTGCAGTGAAGATACCACCGAGAGAGACCTTGGTGGCCGGATTCGAGTTGTTTGCTCCCGTCATCGTGAAGGAATAACCGCCCGCGATTTGAGAAGCGGCAAAACCTGCAGCGGTGGGATGTTGCAGGTCCATAGTGCCACTGCCCGGATTCCCGTCTACCTCTACCAGCAGAGCATGCGAGGCGGAAATCAGGACAAAACTGAAATCAAGAGTTTCGTTATTAAGTGTTTTAATCCTCATCGTGCCGTGCCCGCTGGGGTCAACAGTGTAGTAGGAGGTATTCGGTATGGAGCTTGGAATGGTTGCCAGAATTGGATCTGCTATATCGTAGAATGCCGGGGAAATCAGGTCCTCTATACCGCCTGTGACATTCCCGGCGCCATCCAGAGTTATGCTGCCGACAAAGGACGTCGTACCCCACATTCCAGCAGGAGGTACTTTACGGTTTCCAGCAGGCGCGGTAATGAAGAAGACGTACTGGCCCTTCAAAGTAGCTGTCGATGCTGTTCCTGGAATTATGACCGCGGCGCTGGCACTCTTTGTGCCGTCCGTGACGGAGGTCGCAATGATCGTTGCTTTGCCACCAGATGGGGCGGAAGCAGGCGCCGTATAGGTCGTGGAGGCACCACTGGCCGTGGAGACCGGATTGAACGAGCCGCATACGCCTGCGGGGGTGCAACCCCAAGTTACGCCGGCGTTGGCACTGTCATTGGAAACAGTGGCGGACACGGTTGCACTCCCGCCAGTCAAGATGGATGGCGGAGGTGGAGTGGAGAGGACGACCGAAATGGGCTGTGGACCTGGCCCGGAGGAACTTCCAGCGCCGCAGCCGGACAGAAATACGAGCGCGAGCATGATCAGGAA
>JBGPHY010000777.1:0-3046 GCA_041484625.1 Terriglobia bacterium
GACGTTCTGCATCCGGATTACGGCATCCAGCAAGACAACGGTCAAATCCATTGCAACGACGGCTGGGGCCATCTGTTGATTGTGATGGAAGGGCAACCCAAAGAAGTCTGGAGCTTGTTGCCTTACGGCCAATCCGAAGATCCCCGCTCTCCCCACTATAATGACCAGGCCAAAATGCACAGCCAGGGCGAAATCAAACGGTTCTGGCTGACTCCGGAGGAGATTCTAAGTCATTCCGAATCGGTTTGGGGAAACAGAGAAAGAATCAACTTGTTGATGAAATAATCTTACCCGCTTTCCTGGTTTCACGCTTCCCCGACGGACGTGGGGAAGAGTATTCAAATCTCATCTTTCAATGTCGCGGAGGAACCATGCGCTCCAAAAATCTGCATTGGGTTTTGTCAATGCTTCTTCTCTGTATGGGAAGTCCTGTTGCATTTTCCGGACCGTTACCGGCCTCTGATTCCACTCAGACACTCAAGGTCCGGATTTCCTGGGGGCATCAGTCCTCAAAGCTAAGACCCTTCTACATCAAGCTAATTCCTGCCAGCCGCGGCCTCGAAGTGCGAAATGCCGCCGGATATTCCCTGGAATCCGGAGAAGGATTGAACGGAGGGGCATGGCAGACATCGGCCGGCAACGGAGATGTGGATGGAATCGATTTTGCTTTGGTTTATCCGGCTGAAACTCCAACCAGATTTCAGAATCTTCATGTCATCTGGGCAGACCTGATTGCCCAAAGTGATCCGGACACGGCTCGCCGCCTCACCCAGGATCCTGCCTTCCTTAACAACCCCAGCAAATTGACTGTGCAGTTGAACCCTGAGGGTACGAAGGGGTTCACTGTTAGCGCCGAGCAGTTGGCGCAGAATAGGGCTATCTGGGTGCCTTCCCTGGATGTGTATTTGACCGCAGGAGAACAGTCGGTTCCTTACGCAGATCATCAGAAAGAGCTAAACCTCTGGAAGGGACTGCGCGTCCTGGACCGTATCCAAGAGGAACCCGAAGCAGACTACCAGCAATTCACGTCGCGCTGGGAGAACATGGGCAGTCCTGCTTACCGGCATCCTTTCCAACCGGAGCCCGGGCATATTGTAGGTTTGACCTGGGACAGCGCCATCCCCAAGTTTGGGATCGACCGCGGCGCGGGGGTCTGGAACGATTACGGCAATCCAGACCACTTCCGCTTCTGGTTTGAATTCGGCGACCTCGCCAAGGGGATCGAATCGACCTGGAAAGGGCAGACGCTCAAGGATGGTCTTCCAGTAATCACAACGATCTTTGAGAAGGACCATGTGCGATATGAGGTAGAACAATTTGCCTACCCTCTAGACGGCCCCCCCAGGGAACGACGTGGGGACATCGCGATGACGCTTCTCCAGAAGGTTAAGGTCACGAATCTCGAATCCAGGGCTCGTCAGCTCGATATTTCCATGACGCATCGACGGCAACTCCAGGAGTATGCCGGCTCGGAGATTGAGGCAGAAAGGCAAGGCGACGCAACACTGTTGAAGGAGACCGCGTATCGCCGCATTCTGCTTTCCGTTCAAGGCATCCCGGGAGGACTAAAATGGAACGGCGTCCGGGACTACCAACAGAGGCAGAGGAGGGTGTTTGCCACTCTTTCCCTGAATTTGCCAGCTAATGGTTCTCGGGAATTTGTGGTTAAGCTCCCTTCCCCCATGACTGACTCCCGGGATCAGGACAAGCTGCTCGGCATTGACTACGCCACAGCCCGAAACACCACTTTGCAGTTTTGGTCAGACTACATCACCCGCGGCGCGCAGTTTCAGGTTCCTGAAAAAGTGGTCAACGATCTCTTTCGTTCCACCCTCTGGCACGCGTTGCGTTTGCCTCGCCGCCATGGCGGGGAGGAAGAAAGCGCGCAGATTGACTTGCCTTATTCCAATTTCGCCTACATGCAAACCGGCACCCCCTGGCCGGTGAATCAAGCGGTCTACGTGGACAACATGCTCTACGACCTGCGCGGCTACTCGCAAATCTCGGCCGAGGAAATGCTGGCCATTTACCGCAATACCCAGGAGCATAATGGCCACCTGAACGGCGTTGCCAATTGGGTGGTCTACACGCCGGGTATGCTGTACGCTGTCTCCAGAAATTTCCTTCTAGCCCAGGATCGCAGCCTGCTGGACAAGCTTCTGCCCTATACCCTGAAAGCTCTCGACTGGTGCCTAGCAGAGGTCAACACTGCCGGCCGCCGAGAGGGCTTTTCCAGTGGCCTGGTATATGGCCCCCTGAATGATGGGACGGGTGAAGGAGTTTGGGCGTTTAACCAAGCCTATATGTTTGCCGGGTTGGATCTGTTTGGACAGGTCCTCAAACAGATTAATCATCCCCGGGCTCAAGAGTGTCTGGATGCTGCTCGTAAGGTTTATCAGGCGGTTGAGAGAGGTTTTGGGAATGCCACGATGGTGTCGACGCTGGTGCAATTACGAGACCACACCTGGGTTCCCTATGTTCCTTGCGAGGCATTGACCCCCCGTAGGATTCTGGACCAATGGTACGTCGCCGATGTGGACACTGGAGCTGTGCACTTGCTGCGCCTGAAAGCCCTTTTGCCAACGGGAGCGATGGCCGATGCGCTCTTGAACGACCACGAGGATAACCTGTTTCTCAAAGGCTGGGGAATGGCCAATGAACCGGTGTACAACCAGCAAGCGACTGCTTACCTTCTGCGCGACGACGCCAAGGCGGCCATCCGCGCTTTCTACAGCTACATGGCCTGCGCCTTCAGTCATTCCGCGCTCGAGGTGGTTGAACATCGTTGGACTCACGGCCAGTATTTCGGGCCCCCCAGCACGGATGGCGCCTGGTTTGAGTTGTATCGCAACATGTTGGTTCATGAGTGGGACAACAACACGCTATTGCTCGGGCAGGCCACCCCGCGGAAATGGCTGGAGGATGGGAAGAAAATCGAAATTGAAAGGGCGCCGACCTATTTTGGCAGTCTGTCCATGGTTATCGAGAGCCAGGCAAGCTTGGGCAAGATTGTGGCAACCATCCAGACGCCGGACCGTAACCGTCC
>JBGPHY010000778.1:0-3044 GCA_041484625.1 Terriglobia bacterium
AGCCATCCCGGAGTTTTTCAGATTGCTGCTGGAAGCCGTTAAGGAAGACATGGTGTTGGCTGCCGGCCGTGCAGCCTGAGAGAAGGGTCTATGTCAGAGAATGCCATGTCGGAGGAGGCCTCCAGAGCAGTCCGCAAAATCAGCCAGGCCGACATCGTGGTGGGTATTCCCAGCTACAACAACGTCCGGACCATCCGACATGTTGTCCAGGCGGTCCACGCGGGGCTGGTCAAGTACTTTCCCCAGTTCACTTCGGTTGTCATCAACTCCGACGGCGGTTCCAGAGATGGCACCAGAGAGGCGGTGCTGACCACGCGGATCGAAGACACACACCTGCTCCTGTTGTCCACACCGCTTCTCCCTGTGCATCGCCTCTCGGTGCCTTACCATGGTATCCCGGGAAAAGGCAGTGCCTTCCGCCTGGTTTTCGAAGCGGCTGAATCCTTGCGGGCTCGGGCTTGTGCGGTTGTAGACTCCGATCTCCGCTCCATCACCCCGGAGTGGATCGAGCTGCTGCTGAGACCCATCCTGCACGCAGGTTACGATTTCGTGGCCCCCTATTACCACCGCCACAAATACGATGGCACCATCACCAACAGCATTGTCTATCCGCTCACCAGGGCCCTTTACGGTCTGCAGGTCAGACAGCCCATTGGCGGCGATTTCGGGATCTCTCCCCGGCTGGTTTCCTGCTATCTTGGGCGGAATGACTGGGAGACCGATGTGGCTCGCTACGGGATTGACATCTGGATGTCCACTATTGCCATGGCTGAGGGGTATCGCGTCTGTCAGAGCTTTCTGGGGGCAAAGTTGCACGACGCCAAAGATCCCGGGGCCGACCTGAGCGCCATGCTTCACCAAGTGGTCGGGAGCGTATTTGCCCTGATGCAGGACTATGAGCCCATCTGGTGGAATCGAAATGGCAGTGAGCCTGTGGACCTGTTTGGGTTTCGATTTGACGTCGGTTTGGATCCCATTGAGGTCGACATCGACCGAATGTTGAGGGCCTTTCGTAGCGGCTGCCAGGAACTGGGAGAAATCTGGGAGTTGGCACTTCAGCCCGACACGCACACCGCCGTTCTCCAACTGGGTCAGGCGGCGCAAGGGAGACCCGATCGGTTTCACCTCCCCGATGACCTTTGGGTCCAGGTCATTTATGATTTCGCCTGTGCCTACAAGAGACGGCCCCTGGAGCGGGGCCACATTCTCCGCTCGTTGACCCCCTTGTACCTGGCCCGGGTGGCCTCATTTGTTATCGAAACCCGAGATTTGTTTTCCCTGACCTTCGAAGACAAAATCGAACAGCTCTGTCTCAGGTACGAAACCATGAAACCCTACTTGCTTACCAGTTGGGCAGGTGGAGAGAAAAAGGCCCCGCAAACTTATGGGCCGGGTGAAGCGGCGAAATTCAAACCGGCTGAAGCGCCAGGCGCAGAACTGCCGATGCAGGAACGGCATTCTACGGCCTCGGAGGAGCGTTAGAAAATAGCCCCGTCCGTGAAGGACAGCGGCTCGAAGTGCGGGGTCCAAGGACCAGAGGAGGATGCAGCCATGATTGATACCTTGCGAAAAGTGTTTGAAAACGCCTTGGAACGACTCTCCGAGCAGCTTATGACGTACCTGCCGGGATTCCTGGCAGGAGTGACCATCGTGTTTGTGGCTTATTGGATTGCCCTCGCCACCCGATGGCTTTTGAATCGAATATTCAAGGGTATTGCCTTCGACCGCTTCTTGCGCCAGAGCGGAATATCCGGCATGTTGAATCATTCGGGGCGCTTCCACGCCACTCGGCTTGTGGCCGAGAGCGCCTACTGGGGGATTCTGGTATTGGGTCTTCTGACCGGATTCAGCGCCTTCAACACGCAGTTAACATCCCGGGTTATCGAATCAGTCGTGCTCTTGCTGCCCCGGCTGATAATCGCGGCCCTGATCATCCTGGCCGGGACCTGGCTGGGGCAGTTCCTGGGGCGAAGCGCCCTGGTTTGGGCAGTCAATGAAGGAATCCCTTCGCCACGCCGGTGGGGGACCGCAGTCCGGGTTATCCTCGTGTTCGTGTCTGTAGTGGTGGCTGCCGATCAACTGGATTTCGCCAAAAACGTCTTCCTGGCAGCTTTCATCCTGTTGATGGGAGGAGTTGTCTTGGCAGTCAGTCTAGCCCTGGGCTTGGGATCCCGGGAGATTGTCCGGCATTACTTTCAAGAAACCAGCCGGCCTTCAGAGGAATCGCTGGAACGATCGCTCCGGGATCATCTCTAAAAGGGCCCGACTTCATGCATCATTATTGTCGCGCGAGGCTTTCATCAATTCCGTCGATGCTGTATTCTGTAGTGTCTCCCGGGTCTTCGGAGGTGGACGTCTCATGCGCAATCGTAGTTGGCCTGTCCTGATCGCGGGGTTCGGGATTCTGTTGGTGTTGATTGGCCTTCTGGGCTTTAATGCCGTTCAAAGAGCCGAAAAGATCAGTCGGGAAGTGGCCGCAGCGCACCAGTCTTTTCAGCACGCGGAGCAGATTGTCAATGGAGTTCATGCCGATATCTATCTCTCGGGTATCTTTACCCGTGATTACCTGCTTGACCCTTCTAACCTGAGGGCTGCCGCACATCGCAAACGGCTGGTGGAGATCCGATCCACAACCAATCAGCGGCTTGAGGAACTCGCGGGTCTTATCTATCCTTCTGAAATCAGCGTTCTCCACAAACTTCGGACCGACCTCGACCTCTACTGGGACGTCCTGGAACCGATCTTCGATTGGACCCCATCCCAGAAAGTAGCCTTCAGTTCCGTTTTCCTCAAACAGCAAGTCCTGCCGCGTCGGGATGCCGTGCTGGCCATGGCAAATGTAATCAGAGACTTCAATCAGCTAAACTTCCAGAGAGAGCAGGAAAAGATTAAGCGCAGCCGGCAGGATTTTCGACATTACTTGATCTGGCTGATTGCCGTCGCCCTGTTTCTAGGCGGAGTCGTGGCCGCCACCAGCATTTTGCGTCTCACCAGACTGGAACGTCGAGCCGAGGAGCAGCGTCTCAAGAACGAGATGGCAGAAG
>JBGPHY010000779.1:0-3040 GCA_041484625.1 Terriglobia bacterium
CTTCCGGCAGGGCAGAAACCGGTAACTGCATGTAGGCCACCGCACCTGCCAGCAAGATGCCCACCATCAGCAGAGACGTGCCCACCAGGCGAAGAATAAACGTCCGTGACAGGCTCATTTACTCCTTCTCCGGTTCTTGTTGTCTTCGATCTCGGCGTTGACTTTGGCCCCTTCTTGAAGCCTGTCGACACCGGTCATGACCACCACATCGCCTGGGTTCAAGCCGGCGGCGATTTCCGACTCACTGCCTTCCGTTGTGCCGACAGTCACGGGTCGAACCGTAACAGTTGAATCAGGCTTCACAATGTAGACAAAAGTCATTTGCGAGTTGCGCTGGACGACAGCGCTAGGCGCGAGGATAACGTCGTGCTTTTCCTCCACCAGCAACCGCACGTTGACGAACTGATTAGGGAACAAGGCACTGTCCGTATTGCCGAAAATAGCACGCAGCTTGAGCGTGCCTGTGCTTGGGTCGATTTGATTGTCAACCGTCGTCAGCGAACCGGTTGCGAGTTTCGTCGTTTTGTCTCGATCGTAGGCATCCACCCTCAACCGCTGCCCGGACCGAAATTTCTGGAGCACTACCGGAAGCTGATCTTCGGGGAGGGTAAAGATCACACTGATGGGCTGAATCTGAGTAATGATCAACAAGGAGCTTGAGTCGCTGGCGTGAATGATGTTTCCGGGATCCACGAGACGCAGGCCGATCCGGCCAGTGATGGGAGCAGTGATGTGACAATACACGAGATTGAGTTTGGCGCTGTCTATCTGCCCTTGATCGGTTTTCACGACCCCCTCATATTGCGCGACCGTTGCTTTCTGCGTCGCAAGTTGCTGTTCCGCAACCGCATCCTGGGTCAATAATGTCTGGTAGCGGGCCAGGTCGGTTCGCGCATTGTCGAGGGCTGCCTGGTCTTTGATCAATTGCCCTTCGGCCTGGGTCAACTGAACTTGATAGGGCCGGGGGTCGATTTCCACTAGCAGGTCGCCCTCGTGAACAAGATCACCTTCCTTGTAAAGGACTTTCATCAATTGCCCGTCGACTCGGCTTTTCACAGCCACCGTCTGGATGGGGGTCACCGCGCCTAGGCCCGGAAAATAGACACCGATATCGCCCTTCCGAGTGTTCGCCGCAATCACGGGTATGACAGCGGGGCCTCTCGCCCTCGATCCTGCAGTTGCCGGAGGCACGCTGCCAGCTTTCGAATCGCTCTTTTTCGCCCGGACATAATAGACACTCAGGCCCAGTAAGGCGAGAATTAGCAACCAGAGCCAGCGCAGGCGCAAACGGTGTGTTTTTTCGCCGGACAAATTCTTTGAAGGGGAGGGTACATCTTCGAGCACAAATGGAGAGTGCTTCTCGTTCATGACTTTCGGTCCAGGATTCTTGGCTGGCGCCGGCCTTTCAAGTCCACACTTAACTCCTTTAGGACGTGTGGTCGCCAGACCCGATGGGTCTATGCAAGTGTCCCTGCCTTTCTATCCGTTTTCACGTCCTGGCACATTCCCGCCTTTGGTCACGCCTCCGTAAGTGCCAATCCCACAACTAGTATCCCACCTGCAATAAGGGTAGAGAGACGTTTGGATATGAGCGTTCTCCTCGGTAGAAGTCTCGCCGTAATGTTCGACGTACATCGACTGAATTCGGTTTCACCAAATTCCGGCTCGGATCTAGAAATTCCACATCACACCGAGACGGATAACCCGTGGGTTTAGGACCTCCAGTGGGCGACGCATCACGAACGACGGACCGGAAATGTCAAACTCACGCAAGCTGTTGCTGAGGTTAAACAGGTTGAAGATATCTATCAAGACTGAAAACTTGTGCCGTGCGATCAGCAGGTCACGTTCGACGCGTTGGTCGAAAGTGAAATTGAATTGGGTCCTCACCCCGCCGGGCTCTCCCCGCGGCGTGGCCATTACAAAGAAGGGGCCTTGATTGAACCCGGTGATGATCAGCCTGCGCCCATAAGGCAGACCATCGTAATACTTGATAACTGACCCTAGATGGAATCCCCACGGCAGGCGGCCATAAGCGGCCATTTTCCCCACGAATGCTCGATCGAAAAAAAGGCGGCCACGAGCGTTGATCAAGGTGTTTGGATCATTAAAGAGACTTCCGACGACACCGGTGTCATTCTCAAATTCACTGTTGCCGGGGCTGGCAGGGCCAATGGCTTTATAAGCCGTAAAGGAAGCCGACAGGAACCAGCGTTCAACCAGTTTCTTGCGAATGCTGGCTTCCACTCCTTTATAAAGGGAACGAAAACCCGGAGGATTGGTCAGCAATAGGTGATCGTGGCCGAGGGTCGCGGGATCCTGATTGAAAAGCGTCAGGATCTGATCGTCACTGGTTCCAACAATATTGTCGTCTCCGGGATCGAGGACATTGACCGGCCTAAAAGCAGACGCCGGAACCCCGGTGTTTACCGTTTCGATCAGCCTTTTATCGTCGCGGCGGAAGAGTCTCACGCTGGCCTGAAACTGACGGGTGAAGAGATGATCTATCCCAAATCCCCACTCGTCGCTGAAAGGTCTTTGGAGGGTGGAGTCAATGGATGAATACGGTCCTCCGAAAACACGCAACCGCTTGCCTTCCTCTCCCGATTGAAACAATCCATCCTGGTTTTTGTCCTCCCAAACGAAGATATCTCCTCCCAGGCTGTTCGGATGCGCGTAGCTGGCAAGGCGTAACGGAAGCAGATGATAGCAGCGGGTGAAATACACAGACAGCCGTGTACCATCCCCATAGCGTCTGAAAACAGGAAACGACAGACCCATCCGTGGCTCCAGGTTCGTCCATGAGATCGCTCTACGAGTGCCGGCAAACTGGCGCGTCGGTGCATAAGTCCCGGCACCGGAGCTTTCGGCAGGCAAAAAAGCGTTGCTGGCGTCCAGCGTCAGGCCCAAGCGAACAAACAGCCTGGAGAACAATTGCAGATGATCGTCGAAGTACAGGGAATACTCGCGCAATCGATACTTTGTGAGACTGGGAGTGTTGTACTGGATGACCTCTGCCGGAACGTCCGTGGGGAAAAAG
>JBGPHY010000780.1:0-3019 GCA_041484625.1 Terriglobia bacterium
ATGGCCAAGCTGGGTCTCGAGGGTCTGCAAATGCCTGTCAACTTCGGACTGAAGTCACTGATCGAGGTGTCCGGTCTCGAAGGGAAATCCATTACCAGTTCCGATGTGGGCTACCGACTGGCACCGCGCATTAATGCGGTGGGACGATTGGGGGGAGGGGAACAGATCATCCAGCTGTTCACGTCGAACGACGAGGAGGAAACGAGGAATCTGGCTGCAGAGATGAACCGCATGAACCGGGAACGGCAGCAAATCGAAGACCAGATTTTGAAATGCATCGAGGAGCGGTTCGAGGACGAACCCGACTTGACCGACGACTGGGTGATCGTGGTAGACGGAGAAGGGTGGCACCGGGGGGTCATCGGGATTGCCGCCACCAAATTGACCGAACGCTTTCACCGTCCGTCTCTGGTAGTCTCCAGGGAGGGCGATCGTGGTTATGGCTCGGGCAGGGCACCCAACGGGTTCCAGCTGCTGTGTGCTTTGGAACACTGCCGCGACCTGTTTGACCGGTTTGGGGGACACGCCCAGGCGGTCGGCTTCCAGATCCCTCTTGGGCGGCTTCCGGACTTGCGGCGGCGGGTCAATGAGTTTGCCAGGAGTACCGTCAAACTGGAGGATTTGAAGCCTAGCCTGCAGATCGATGCAGAGATCCGGTTGTCGGATGTGGATGACCCCCTGTTTGACCAGATTGAGCGGCTTTCTCCTTTCGGTATGGCCAATCCCCACCCGCTCTTTGTGGCTCGGGAGGTCTCACTCATTGCCGAACCTCGCATCCTCAAGAGCCGGCACCTTAAATTTCGGATTGAACAGGACGGACGTTCGATGGATGCCATCGGCTGGAACATGGCTCATCAGTTCCAGCCGATGGTGGACTCGAACCAGATCCTCTCGCTAGCTTTTACGCTGGCGCAAAGCTCCTTTCAGTCGATGAAATCCCTCCAATTGATTGTGAAGGATATTCAACTGCACTAGCCCTGACGCCCTTGGAATCCCAACTCACAAAATGGGGTCGTGCCGCCGCCATCGGAATTCTCTTGGTGGTCAGCGGTGCTGTGGTGGTGAGCTACTATCAGCGCACGCATCTCTTTAAACAACCAGCGACCCGAGAAGGCCGGATGCTACCTGAGAATGTGGCCATGCACACGCGGGGTTTTTACTACTCCCAATCCGAGAAGGGGCAAATCAGCTTCGACGTGACTGCGGATGTGAACCTCGGCTACAAAGATAACAAGAACCTCTTGGAAAAAGTGCAGGTCCGGATATTGGGCAAGAGCGGAAACCGCTATGACACGATCACCAGCCAGCGCTGCGAATTCGACCAGACTCGGCAAGACATCATCTTCCTGGGCAAGGTGGTCATTACGCTCAGCAGTCTTACCAGTGGTGAGAACCTTGGATCGAAAAAACCGGGCCCGGGGAACAACACGGTCCTGTCACTGGACCGTATCCGCTACTCGCAAGATACCGGAAACGCCGAAACCGAAGATCTGGTCCTTTTCTCCCGCGGGTTGATCCACGGTAGCGTTCGAGGACTGACTTACGAAACTCGGACCGAGGCGGTGTTCCTGCGCTCCCAGGTCGATATAACCATGGAACCTGCCCGCCCCGGGGAAGCTCCCACCCGTCTGCGTTGCGAGTCTCTGAAATACGCCAAGAACCTGCACTTGATTGAGATGCGGTCACAGGTAAGCGTTTCCCGCGCGAGCCAGGAGCTTCGGGCTGACCTGGCGTACGCCCTGCTCTCCCCCGACGACTCCAGCCTCACCCGCATCGACGCCAGCGGCGCGGTCGAAACCGTTTCACGTGATCCTCGCCACCTCCTCCAAGTCGATGCCCAGAGAATGTCATGTCTCTTCGACAGGGAGGGACGATTCCTCGACAAAGTTCTGGCCAGCCAGGACGTCAGGACCCGGTCGCTGGACCCTGCGGTGAAACGCAACGTTTCTGCCAACGATATGGAACTCATTTTCAAGCCTGGAACCAACTTGTTGGGCCAACTGAAAGCCTCCGGACAAGTACACGGCGTCTTCTCCGATGAGAAAATCGCCCCGCGAGAGGTTGCCCCCACACACAGTCAGGAAATTGAACCCGGTGACAAGGTGATGGATGCTTCCGTCATGGTGGTGTTCTTTAAACCCGACGGGAAGCAGGCCTCTCGGATAGAGGCCCAGGGGTCTTGCACCCTCAGGGAGTTTCCAATACGGGCGCAAGACGAGAACCGGGTGCTCTCAGCCATGAAATTTCAGTTGTATTTCGCTCCCGATGTCAACCAGATGGACCGTTTTACAGCCGCCGGGCAGGTCAAGGTGGACCTGATTTCGCAAGACAGGCCAGCCCGCCACACCTTCAGCGACCGCTTGGAAGCGCGCTTCGAACCACAGACTCGACAGATCAGCCAACTCGTCCAATCCGGCCATTTCCTTTACCTGGAGGGCCGTCGGGAGGCACGGGCCGAAGAGGCCCACTACTCCGCCGCTTCGGGGATAACTTTGCTACAGGGCCTCGCCGACATGCGCGATGACCAGGGGAGAACCACGGCCGACGAGATTGAGTTGCATCGAAACGAAAACCTGGTCAAAGCCCGAGGAACCGTCCACTCGGTCTTATATGCTCAGAATTCTGCCGGGCCGGCTGGCGCCTTCAAGCCCGGCTCACCAGTTTTTGCCTCCGCGGATTTCATGGAGAGTCAGACCGAAAAGGGGACTGCCCGATACCGGAAGAGAGCCAAGCTCTGGCAGGATGACCAGATCATAAGTGTTGAGACCATCGACCTGTACCGGGACGAAAAGAGGCTAGTTGCTGAAAACGAGGTTACCACGCTCTTTTATCCGAAGACGGACCACCAACAGACCTCAGGCCCTTCCGGCTCCGGGCCAGTGAAGGTTCAGGCCCACAAACTGACCTATGAAGACAAACTGCAACGGATGCTTTACGAAACAAAAGTGAGCATGAACAGTTCAATGGGGAGGGTCACTTGCGACCGTTTGGAGATTTTTCTCAACCGGGAAGAGAAACA
>JBGPHY010000781.1:0-3018 GCA_041484625.1 Terriglobia bacterium
GGATTATGGATCGGCCAGTGGCAATTTCTTCGAGCACTTCAACAACGCTACCGACACTTTTGACCGCATGCGTTTCGTGGAGCACAGTATTGACATCCTCAAGGCACGCCACGGACTGCGGTCCATCGACGTAGTCCTGCCCAGTCACATGCACGACGATCACATCAACGGATTCCCTCACCTGGTCCGCCACTATGGGACGCGTGTCTGGTGCTACGAGAACATGGTCGACATTCTCGAGAATCCGCGGGGACGTAATCTGGGGTGTATTCTCGCCGAACCGCTCAAGGTTGACCGGGCCTTCCGTCACAAAGAGACCTTCCGCTGGGAGGAGTTTGAACTCTCCGTGGTCCACTCCCCCGGCCACACTGACTTTCAGATGGCGATGTTTGGCACCATTGACGGGACTCGTGTCGCCTTCACAGGCGATGCCTTCTTCAACAGCCGGGACAGCTTCTTTGGAGGCAGCGCATCGGATGAAGCGCTACGGCACAACCTGATCTACCGGAACGATGTGGAGAGCGACAGCCACCTGAAGTCACTGCGAGCAATCCTCGACTTCGAGCCAACAATCATCGCGCCAGGGCACGGCCTGCCATTCCTCTTGAACAAGTCCGACGCGATCAAACACCAAGAGCGCTTGAAGCAGATGGAAGAACAAATGCGGGGGCTGGTTGCCAACCCGGAAGTCAACTTCGGGCTGGACCCGGCATGGATTCATATTTATCCCTATCAAATGCTCGTGCTGCCGGGGCAAACTCGCCCGCTGGAAGTGCGTGTCCGCAACCACTACGCAAAACCGCTGAAGGTAGAGGTAGCCCTCGTTTTGCCTGCAGGATGGCGCGTCGAACCCGCCGTCGCCAGGTTTGAAGTCCCGGCAAGAGGGCGGGCCAAAGCCGATTATCAGCTGACCGTGCCTTCAGGTTGGACCGGCACTTCCTCACGAATGGCGATTGCCGCCGATGTAATGGCCGACGACAAGTACGTGGGTGAGGTGGCGGAAGCCGTAGTGGACCTGCGTCCCGACCGGAAGTGGCGTTGATGTGGGACAAGTTGGCTGCTAGTGTCCCGGGGGTCTGCAAGAAAGTTCGGCCTGACTTTTTCGGTTCCGCCGGGTGAGATCACACCTCGGCCGATGACAGCTTCGTCCTCGTTCCCGCATTGTCCTCTGTTGTGGCCAGGACGAGAACGACGACGAGGGCGATTCTCACGAGGTTCGGTCAAGAGCTCGCCGGGGCATCACAAGGCATGACGTGTGGAACGACTCGGCGGGCCGACCTAGCCGGGGATTTTCAGGAGAATAAGTCCGATGATAAGAACCCAATCGATGGCAATGTTATTCCTGTGTATGAATTGGGCATTTTGGACGCCGTCTTTTTGTTTGGGCGGGACCAACACGGAGCCAGAGCTCGCAACTGCGCTTCTCCGGACCGAGATCCGCGACCGGTCCACGAATCAGATCGTTCCGGCCCGGGTGTACCTGGTGAATGCCCAGGGCGCCCTTCAGATTCCGAAAGACAGCATTTCTTACCAGAAGCAAAAGGAACACCATTTTGTGACACTGGGAAAGTTCGAGGTGGCCCTGCCCCCCGGCCAGTACCAGCTCACCGTGGAAAGGGGGCCGGAGTATCGTCCCTGGATTTCTTCGCTTGCACTAACTGAGGGGCAAACCCTGAATAAACTGGTCCTTCTGGAACGCTGGTTCACTATGAATCGGCTAGGATGGTATTCGGCAGATCTGCACAACCACCGCAAGGTCGAGGAGATGCCCACGCTGCTGCTGGCCGAGGACCTGAACCTCGCTCCCACTTTGACAGACTGGATCTGGGAGGACAAGCCCATCTCTTCGCCGCCAAAGACTGCAGAAGCCATTCGTCAGGTAGATACCAGCCATGTTTTTAGCGTGCTGGATAAGGAAGTCGAACGGCTGGAGTGGGGCCCCGGGGCGGTCGATTTGCTGGGGTTGAAGTCGGTCATTCCCTTTGAAGGTAATCGCCTGTTCCCACCCAACGATATCTACTGCCGGCTGGCTCATGAACAGAGCGCCTACGTCGATGCCGAGAAGATTGTCTGGCGTGACGCCTGTGTTCTGGCTGCTCTTGGCCATCTGGATTTCGCCGGAATCGTTCACAACCACTTTAACCGCCAGGGTGTCGATCTGGAGACTGAGAACTGGGGGATGATCCCCAAGGAGAAGCCGGAGTTTGACACGATCGCGGGCATGCCGTTATGGAGCATGGAGGTTTATTATCGTTTACTCAACTGTGGATTTCGAATATCTGTTTCGGCCGGTAGCGCGTCCGGCGTTAAAGCCTCGCCGCTGGGCTACAATCGCGTCTATGTGAAGCTCGGTGAACCCTTCAATTATGCAAACTGGTTTCGGGCTTTGAAGGCCGGACACAGCTTTGGCACTAACGGCCCGATGCTCTTCCTGAAGGTGAATGGCAAAGAGGTTGGAAGCATTTTGAAGCTCAAAGGTGGCCAGCCGTCCAGGCTGAAGATCCGGGCAGAAGCGGTATCAGCAGGGAAACTGGACCGGCTGGAAATTGTCTTCAAGGGACGGGTGATTCAGACCACTTCGCACGCTGACGCACACGGAAAGATGACCGTAGACTCAACAAGCGAGATCAATGAAAGTGGTTGGTTTGCGGCGCGCGCTTTTGAGCGCCCTGGCCAAACCATCCGCTTCGCTCATACTAGCCCGGTATACGTAGAGGTCGGAAACAGGTCAGGGATTGTCCCTGCCGACGCTCAGTTCTTCATCCAATGGATCGACCGGGAGATGGAATTTTACCGAAAGGACACCCGTTTCAAGAAACCTGAGGAGCGGGAGGCCATGCTCGATTTCTTCGCGAAAGCTCGGGACGTTTACACGCAGCTTCAAGCCCAAGCCCGGTGAGGTCATCCACAAGGGGCATGTTCAAAGGAGCTGCAAATGATCAAGCAGTGGAAGGGCCCGCCGTTACGGACCGTCTGGCTGGTGGCTGTGCTCATAGCTCTTTTACGTGAGAGTCTCCA
>JBGPHY010000782.1:0-3013 GCA_041484625.1 Terriglobia bacterium
ACTCCTCCCAACCCCCGTCCAATTACTTCTTCAAGCAACAGGTATTCAGGTTCTGCCGCTTCGACTTCGCTTCTGCAAAAAGGGAATAGCGTAAGGTTGCGGAAGTGGAGTGGTTCTTCTACTTCAATGTGTGAGAGTTCATCTTTCAACGTAATCATAGCAGGTGTGCCTCCTTTCATCGTTCTGCAGGATAAAAGGCAAGCTTCTGGCCAAAATTTCAATGCTGAGAAGTGAACAACTTGGGGGGAAATAGTGGCGTGGACCGACATCTTGGATTGACTTGCTGGTCAACCCTGGTTGTCGACCTGATTCTTGAGGAACTTGCTTATTGCCTGTTTTGAGAGTCCCAGAATTTCTGCAGCCGCGCTCTGGTTTCCATTGCACTTCGACAACGCTCTCAAAATAAGCTGCTCGCGCGCCTGGGCGAGGTACTTTTCCAATGAGAAACCAGCGTCTGGTTCCGGAAGCCGGGACAGGGGGTCGTCACCCAGGGCCTCTTCCACGATAAGAAGGTCCTCAGGCCTGAGTACGTCCCTTTGTGAATACAAGACGGACCTTTCGAGCACGTTCGAAAGTTCGCGCACGTTTCCCGGCCAGTCGTGCTGTTCTAAGCGCCTTAAGGCCTCTTTAGACAATTGCCTCTCGTGCTGCCTTCGCTGATTGATCCGGCGCAAGATCGCTACGGCAAGCCGGGCAATCTCCCCGCGCCGCTCTCGCAGCAGGGGTAGCTGAATCTGCACGACCTCCAGCCGGTAGTACAGATCTTCCCGAAACCGGCCTGCCCGGACCTCCTCCAGCAGGTTCCGGTTTGTGGCGGCCACGATGCGGACGTCGACTTTCCGAACCGTCACGGCCCCCACCGGCTCCACGTCGCCTCCCTGCAGCACGCGGAGCAGCTTGGCCTGGGCTTCGAGCGTCAATTCGGCGATTTCATCGAGGAATAGTGTACTCCCGTGAGCGTGCTCGAATTTGCCTTTACGGTCCTCGGTTGCTCCCGTGAACGCGCCTCTGACCTGGCCGAACAAGAAACTCTCTGCGAGTTCCCTGGGAATCGCTGCGCAGTTAATGGGCACAAGCTCTCTGTCTCGACGCGGGCTCAGCCGGTGCACAAGTCGGGCAAACAGCTCCTTGCCTGTCCCTGTCTCCCCCTGCAGCAGGACAGGAAACTCCGTCGGCGCAGCCGTTGCCGCTCGTTCTGCTGCCAGTCGCAGTGCTGACGAGCCAATATGAATCTCCAATTCCTGCAAAGCTTCTTCCAGACCTGGAAACGGCAATTGGACTGGCTCTTCTTCATCCGCCAACTTTCTGTGGGCTTTGAGAAAAGCCACAGGTTGTTGGAGTTCCGAAGGTTTTGAAGCAAGAACTGAAGCCTGTCCCTCCTTCTTGGCTCGGCGGAAAAATCGCTCAGTAGAGAATTTCATCGGCATCACCAGATCACGCAATGAATCCCAGTCGGGGGAGTCCAGACTGACCTCCTTGACGTTGGCTGCACCGAAAAGAGGATCGGCAGCTGTGCCAACCTGGAGCAAGGTGGCCGGTAACGCGCCCACAACGGTCAACATGAACCAGGCTGCCCGCATCTCCGCGGTTCCACTCGACACACAGATGTGATGCTTTGCACTGGGAGCCGCGCGCATGATTTCTCTGACCTGACGTGCCAGGCTGCCCATAAGGACGGAGTAATCCTTAGGATCTGAAACCGGGAGCTCGTGGATCGTGACGTGGCAATCCTGGTGCCGGCGTTCCGCTTCGCGCCGGGTCGCCTCAGCATTTTCGCGGGTATGCGGTGTGCAAAAGAGGAACAGGAAATTAAACTGACGGGCTCCCATCACTGAAAGAATGGGGCCAGTCAGTTCCTCTCCCGCCACTTCGCCTGACGCAAAGGGATCCTTGAGATCAACGAATGCAAACAGCGTTTGGCCGGTAATTGGCATATGATCTTGGTGATTCTTCAAACGACCACCAAAATCTTTTCTGATGGGGACACCTTACCCTCCTAGCTGACTGAAAGTCAACGGCTTGTACAGAATCGGGACTTCTGAGAAACGTCGACTTAAAGTCTCATCAACATTCTGAGGGAAGAAGACGCCAGGCAAGCCTCGCGCATCAGCTTCAGGGGGAGCCAATGGCTCAACGGAGTCTGAGCGTCGCCGAAGGTTGTTGCGCAGTGCCTGGACAAGCGTCGCTTCAAGAGGGGGGGGAAGCGTAACTTTTCAGCAACTGTTCGTGGAATAGGCAGTGTCAGTGTTCAAGACAACTTCGGGAGAGACTGGATTATGGAAAGAAACCTTTACCATTCAGGCAGCTAAAATCACAAAGGGAAAGACCAGGGCACCAGCGGACTTTCCTAATACAAAGATCGCGCCTGCGTCCCCAATTGACAATTGCAATATCCGACGTGACTCAGCCAAGCCCCTACAGAAACAAGTAACCTGTGCCGATAAATGTAAGTATTGGAACAAAGAGAGGAGTCCTTATGAGTTGTCTCATGAGAATTTCATTATTAATGCTATTTTTCCAGTATTCAGATCCCGCACTGGCAACTGAAAAAGCTTTCGTTTTCTGCGACGGAAAATCCGCAGTCCCTTTCTATTCGAGACCGGGTGCGCTATCCCCCTCAGGAACGCTTTCCTGTGACCAACAGGTTTTCGTCATTGGAAAGGAATCGGCATACACACTGGTAGAATACGTCTCTGGACAACAGGGCTATGTGATCTCTCATTTCATTCGCCCCCATATCATGCCCGCCATGCCGCCCCTATCGCTGGGTTCTTCATCGACTCTGGTCGCAAACAAGCCGACACATTCAGAAAAGACATCTCCCCTACCGGTTTATCGGCAGCCAAAACCAAACTACGTTCATTCCGGAAAACCAGGTGGAGGATTCTGGAAGAAATTTGGCAAGGGGCTTTACATCGGAACCATGGCGGCCGGAGCCTTTGCACAAGCATATACAGCCTATGAGGTCCAGCAGCCCACATATCCTCAGTCAGGAAACAGCTACACCACGGCC
>JBGPHY010000783.1:0-3005 GCA_041484625.1 Terriglobia bacterium
AGTCAGTTTAGCACACTGCGGGATCGGTATGAACCCTAAGGCCTGTCTGCCAGGTAAAGCGTTCGTCGCGAGGCGAAATAGGTCACTGGAAGCCAAGATGAAATCTGCTTTCCAGGATTCGTCGTCCTCTTGTCACAGCCAAATACGGCCAGGGCGAGCCCTCGCCCTGGTTACCGAAACAGAACGCTTGGGAAAAGGCTCCCCGAGGATGACGCATGATTGCGTAATACCTCAGTTACTGGAGGTGGAACGTGCGCGGGGGACAGCGGTCCCACGCGTCCGCCCCCCCTTCTGTGCCTTTCGCCACCTGTGACTGACGCAATAAATACATGATTGTCTAAAATTGCCTTGACACCGGATCAAATCCATATCTAGTATTTAGCATCTGGCATCAGAACTTAAGTATCTCGCGTCTTCATTATTAACAGAAAGGGTTAGAACAGAGGGGAATTACACAGGTCTTCCTCTAAGACGTTCTAGCCACGACTTTTGCCTATCCAGTTTACTCATTATTATTGGAGGTATTAAGATGGCTCAGATGAAAGGACACTCCCGTATTCAGTGCCTGTTATTAGTGGCTCTCCTTTTACTAAGTACCAGGGCACTCAGAGCTGACGTGACCGGTACAATTCTTGGGAACGTTACAGACCCCAGCGGGGCCTCGGTGCCGGGAGCTGCTGTAAGGCTATCGAATCCGGACACAGGATTAACCCGCGAGACCACCACGGATCCGACCGGGTTTTATCAATTTCTGGCTATACCAGTTGGAGAGAATTACGTTGTGGAGGTAGAAGTCAAGGGCTTTAAGAAGTCAACCCAAAGCGGTGTCAAGCTCCTCGTTAACCAAAAGTATCGAGCTGACTTTCAGCTCGTCGTAGGAGAGGTTTCCCAATCGGTGGACGTATCGGCAAACTCGTCTCAGGTTGAAAGCACGAGCAACCAGCTCGGTGATGTTATTGAAGATCGCAAGATGACCAGCTTGCCTTTGAACGGCAGGAGCTATATTGACCTGCTGGGCTTGCAGGCAGGGGTGGTTCCTATCACTTCGGATGTGCAGTCCACTGATCGGCCGGTCGGCGGGTTGGGCAGCGCGGGCAATGTTTCCGTAAACGGGCAACGGGAAGCAGCCAATTCCTTTTTGGTCAATGGTGGCGACGTGCAAGAAGGCCGGAACAATGGGGCCTCCATTGTTCCCGTGCTTGACTCGATTCAGGAATTCCGGCTCATCACCAATTCTTTCGACGCTGAATACGGGCGGTTCTCGGGCGCGATTGTCAACGCGCTGACTAAATCCGGAACTAACGACTTTCATGGCACGGCCTTCGAGTTCCTGCGCAACGAAAAACTCGACGCCCGCAACTTCTTTGATCCTGAAAAAGGGGTATTCAAGCGCAACCAGTTTGGCGGAGTCCTGGGTGGGCCCATCATGAAGAACCGCCTCTTCTTCTTCAGCGATTTCCAGGGAACCCGCGAATCGCGCGGAGTTTCAATTGGCACTGTCCTGGTGCCGTCACTAGCAGAGCGGACGGGGGATTTTTCTGACGTAGCCACAACAGGTTTTCCCGGCCTCAGCGGCATTGTGCGAGGCGACAATGTGCCTGGCAACGGGACATTCGACGAAGCGCTGAGTCAGCGATTGGGCTATACCGTAACTTCCGGGGAGCCTTATTGGGTGGAGGGCTGCAATACCCTGGCGGACGCCCAGGCTGGAAGGTGCGTCTTTCCGGGCCAAGTCATTCCTCAATCGGCGTGGTCTCCAGTTTCCAAGGCCACAATGCAATTCATTCCCACGCCCATCGGAACCTTGGGGGGTCAGCCCTACTTTGCGACTAGCGCCGGGAAGCAGACCGTCCGTGACGACAAGTTTGCCCAGCGCGTTGACTAGATGACGCAGAGGTTTGGAAACTGGTCGTTCTATTACCATTTTGACGACTCAAACGTTCTGCGTCCTTATGCGCTGGCCAATGTGCCGGGATTCTCGACCGTGACACCAGCCCGGGCGCAGCAGGCCAATGTCTCTCACACACTCACTTTCGGGCCTTCCGCGGTCAATGAGGCGCGATTGAACTTTACTCGCTCTTCACTGACTTTGAACAAACCCTTGGGAGGTTTAGGTAAAGTCTCTGATTTTGGGTATAAGACGGGCGGGCTGGGAATCTTCCCGGTTGACCCGCAAGCCGAGGGAGTGGCTCCCATCGGGCTCTATGGAGCCACTGGCTTAGCCTTTGGTCTTCCCGATGGGACTACAGGGCAATACAACAATTATTTCCAGGTCCTCGACAACTTCTCCAAAATCGCCGGGAAGCATACCCTTAAACTGGGAGCTGACTTCCGCTATCACCAAATTAACGAGCGCAACACCTATACCTCGAACGGCTACTTCGAGTTTTATGGCAATGAGACGGGGAGCGACTTCGCGGACTACTTGATAGGCGCTCCCGACCTCTTCATCCAATCCAGCCGCCAGTTCCTGGATTCGCGCACCAAATATGGCGGCGTTTTTGGCCAGGACACTTACAAAATCAAACCCAACCTGACCCTCAATTATGGGTTGCGCTGGGAATTCAGCCAGCCCTACTACGACACTCAGGGGAAAATTCAGGCCTTCGTCCCTGGCATGCAATCCAAAGTTTACCCGGATGCCCCCACAGGATGGGTCTTCCCGGGCGACCCGGGCATTCCCAAAACCTTAGCACCCACCGACTATAAGAACTTCGCCCCCCGTGTGGGCATTGCCTACTCGCCGGGATTTACTGATGGTGTTTTGGGCAAGATTTTCGGCGGCCCCGGCAAAACCAGTATTCGGGCCGCCTTTGGGGTTTACTACACAGCTATTGAGGATTTGACCCTGTTCATTGAAGTGGGAGATGCCCCGTTCGGACTTTTTTACTTCAGCCCCACCGAGGTCTATTTGGAGGAACCATTCAAGGATCGGCGACGCGGCAACGACCCCGGCCAGCGTTTCCCCTTCACCATTCCCCCTCCAAACGCCACCGGTATCTAAC
>JBGPHY010000784.1:0-3005 GCA_041484625.1 Terriglobia bacterium
AACCGCTTGTTCACCTGGACCTGGAAGCTGTGATACCAGCTGCGAAAATCGTTGCCCAACATGTACCCTTGGGGACCCAAAACGCCCGGCTCAAAAATCACGCGGTCGTTGTAGTTCTGATCGGAAGGCGGCGAGCCGTCCACAGGAGAATTGATGAAGCGAGCCGGGTTGTAGGTGCGCAGCGCTTCGATCTTGGTGCCGATTTTTCCCGCATAGGCAGCCTCCACCATCCAGGTGGAGCTGAGCTGCCTTTGAATGGAGAGGTTGAACGACTGGATATACGGCGTCCGCAAGGAAAGATCTACGAAAACGCCTCCCACAGGCAACGGGAACGTTGAACAGTCGTAACCCGGATAGGTCGGGATTTTGGTGCAGCCGAACTGCCCGGTGGTAACTGCCGGCGGCGGCGTCCTTCTGACTGAACCGAAGGGGTCCTCGATTCTGCCGCTGGCGGTGAAGCCATAACCGGCGAAGGGTGAGTTCTCCTGGGCCAACGAATCGGCATTGATGCTTTCGTAGAAGATTCCATACCCTCCACGAACGCTGGTCTTGCCGTCGCCAAACACATCCCAGGCAAAGCCCAGCCGCGGCGCGAAGTTGTTCAGGTCGTTGTTTGCCAGACCCCGCGGCAGGTCTCCGGGGAACAAGACCCCGACCGGCGCATCGGGAACCGCCGTGGATTGGCGCCCCGGCACCACCGTATTGATCCGGTCGTGACGTTCCACCCAGGGCAGGAAGGGTTCGTAGCGCACTCCATAGGTCAATGTGAATCTGGGAGTGATCTTGAACTCGTCCTGGAAAAAGGCGGAATGGGCGTTGGTGATGGTATCGGTATCCCGGAGGCCGAAGCTCAGCGATAAGTTGTCGAAAGCACCCAACATGAAGTCCGCCACAGGATCGCCCGAACGCGATCCGTTGAAAGTAAATCCCGGCGAGCCGATCCAAGCCTGGCGGAAGTCCAGGTGCAGCAACTCATACCCGAATTTGAAGTTGTGCTTACCCTTAATCCAGCTCAAGCTATCTTTGAACTGCCAGTTGGTATTCCAGAAGCGGGTGATGTAGCCGGACCCCAGAGTGAAATTGCCACCCACATCCACAGTTACGGCTCCGATTGGAACATATTGAGGCATGTTAATGCCAAGTTCCGATGGGCTGATCGTTTTGTTATTGATTTCATCGGAGGTAGTGCGGAGCATTGCCATCGTCGCCTGGTTCAGCAGGGTGGGGCTGAAGGTGTAAGTGTCATTCAAAGTTACCTGGTTGGTGTGTTGAATGAGGTCTTCTCCAATGTAGCCGGGAATGTTCCCGTTGACAAAAGGACTCGTACGGGAATTACGGTCGAAAAAGAAGTGTCCAAAAAGGGAGTGCTTCGCATTCTGCGCCCAATCCACGCGCGCCATCCACGTGTCGCCGCGGCGTGGCGAAGCGGCCAGCGACACTACACTGCCCGTGCTGGATTCCGGGACGTACTGGAGGAGGTTCTTGGCCACAGGGCTGATGCAGCCAGGGGCAATGATGTTATTAGCCACGCAGGGGTTTCCGGAAGCATCCGTAAACGGTTTACCTGTCAGGGGATCCAAAGGACTGGTCAACGGGGTCCCCAAACCTGTAAAATCACCGCCGCGCTGGGCGGCAGACGGTACAAGAGCCTCGACAGTCTCGGCTTCACGGTGGTCGCGCAGCCCCTGATAGGACCCGAAAACAAACAGCTTGTTTTTCATGATCGGGCCACCTGCGGCAGCGCCGAACTGGTTCTGCTTGAGAGCGCTGACCCTGTCGGCAAAGAAATTTCGTGCATTCAAGGCGTCGTTGCGCAGGAATTCCCACGCGGCACCGTGAAAGGCATTGGTTCCGGACTTGGTTACGACACTGACCTGCGAGCCCGGGTTTCGTCCGTATTCGGTGCCAAAATTGTGCGTGAGGATTCGGACTTCCTGGACCGCGTCCGGTGGAGGGTAATTCATCCCCGTATTGCGGGAAGGGTTGTTGAAATACCCGCCGTCCAGGGTAAACAAATTCATGTTTGGCCGCCCGCCGTTGACATCCATCTCCGGTCCGCTCCGCGCATCACTCAGTTGCTGCGGGGCTTTGACGTTCAGTACTCCGGGCAAGATGCTCGCCAGGCTGATGACGTTGCGGCCATTCAAGGGAAGGTCAACCACGCGGCGATCATCCACTAAGCCGGACATTGTATGGGACGTCGTGTCCACCAGCGTCGCCTGCCCCGTGACGGTCACCTCATTTTCCACTGCCCCCACCACCATGGCCGCATCCAAACGGAGGTTCTGATTTGCGGTCAATTCCACCCCAGTGTGCACCTGCCGCTGGAAGCCGCTAGCTTCAAAGGTGATCTCGTAGTTGCCAGGCAACATGCCCACAAAATTGTAGAACCCCTCAGAATTGGTCTGCACCGCACGCGTGACCTGTTGCTGCACAAGTTTGGCCGTCACGTTGGCGTTAGGGATAGCGGCGGCGCTGGGATCACGGACATAGCCGCTCATCGTCCCATAGACTTGTCCCTGGACCAAGGAGAGTTCTCCCATGGCCAGGAAAAGCAAAAGGATCCATGCTACACGAAGGTAATTGGCGATGTACAACTTCCGATCACGGACTTCTCTTCTTCTGGACGTGTCCATGTTTCTTGCTCCTTGATTGAAAAGAACCTTTCAAACCTAAAACTTCAGTAGGTTGATACACTCTGAACTTGGGTTTGTGTCCGCATGAGGGCGGACCCTTAGAGCTCAGCCCCTATGAATCAGATTAATTTACCCAACTCGGTGGATTTTCTAAGATTATTTTTACTAGTAAGGAGGTTTCTGTCAATAAAAAAGTAACCAAACCACTAACTAAATGAGATAAGGCGGTAGGGTAATATGGGTGATTCTCAGGCTGCTTCAATAATTACAGACCTCCTCTTATGAAAATGAGTTCAGAGTTCATGCTTTAGCATGCCTGAGGCAATGGCAACCTAAAGGTTGAACTCCGAACCAATCAGCCATTTTCAT
>JBGPHY010000785.1:0-3003 GCA_041484625.1 Terriglobia bacterium
ATGTACCTCAACGGGCTGACGTTCAACTTCTCTGACGAGGAAAACGAGACTTCGCAGTACGCCCTGATCCGTGAGGCTCAGAAACACAGCGAGGTGATCGTTAACAGTTGCGCATGGACCCCCCCACCCCAATGGAAGAGCAACAACTCACCCTTTGAGGGGGGAGAATTGCTGGCGAAGCATTTCGAAAACTATGCCGATTATCTCTTGGGTTACCTGCTCTATTACAAGAAGATGCGAAACTTTGATGTCCACCTGCTCGCACTTCAGAATGCACCGGAGCAAAAGTTGGCGACACCAAGCTGCCAATGGAGTGCGGATAACCTGAAAGAGTTCCTTAAGCTGGCTGCGGGACGGCTGAAGCAGGGTGGATTCTCTCCTCGGTTCATGCTGCCTGAAGTCGGTTGGGATCAGGCAATGGTCTACTTGAAAGTGCTCTGGGAAGATCCCGATGCTCGGCCGCTGGTTTCTCATGTGAGCGTTCATTCGCAGTTGGGCCCTTCCCCGGCCCGGGCCGCCTTTAGAGATTTTACCAGGAAACAAAACGTGAAACTGTGGGTGTCGGAATTTGCCATGCCTGCAGGATCCTCATCCGCGCCGATCGATTCCGGATTGAAGCTGGCGGAAGTGGTCATCCAGGACCTGGTGGAATCAGAATGCACTGCCTGGATCTACTGGACCCCCGTGATACCGTCAGGCTGGACGGGTAGGCAAGGCCTTATCGACCGGCCGGGTGGGTCGCTTACTCCGTCCAAACGCTTCTTCTGCCTCAGCCAGTTCAGCCGTTTCATCCCGAGAGATGCGGTCCGGGTCGCTGCCAGCTCGGGTGATCTACCCATGGTTGTATTCCGGACTCCCGAGTACAAAAGTATCGTTGCGGTTTTGTTGAACTCCTCCTCTGAAGCCGTGACTCAGGATGTAGAAATGCGCGGCTGGACCCTGGAACGAATTTCTGTCTTTCGAACCTCGGAAACGGAAGATGGTGCGCAAGTCGGCATTCCTGGCGAAAGCGGCTCCAGGCAGTCGATCCTGCTGGCCCCGAGGAGTGTCACCACTCTCTCGGCCCAGATTCGGCGAGTGAAATGAAGTCCTGGAATTCCCTCTGAGGGTCATCCTCGTCATTTTTCTCGTTTCCGTCCTCGAGGAAGACCGACGTCGACGCGGGCGAGGGCTAAAAGGGTGATACACACCCGCCCGGTGAAGCATCTGCCAAAACGAGATTCGATCTGAATGAAGCTCCTTCCAAATAAGTGGCTGGCCCCTTCTGGTTGACCGGATGGGACGAAGTGAGCAACCGAATCTTTCCTAAGGCATGAACCATTTTGTAATGCCCGTGAAGGAACTTGTTACTTCAGGGAAGCGCCGGCCATTGGACTTGCGGCGGATCCGTCGATTTCTTATCTTTATGGTCAACCCGCCTGAGAAGGGGACACTTTACATTGATCAGGTCCGCTTAGCTCTCTAGCCATCTGCATCCTTAAATCCCGCCTATTTACAGGATCCCTGTAGTTTTTTCCGGACTTCCCGACCATCCTGCCGTCGCGCAACAGATTATGCTTCAAGGGAATCAGACTTCTTCGGTCTTTGGCAAGGACCTTGCATTATGAGGCCGTGGCAGGAAACGAACTCAAGAAGCCATTTTGGGAGGTTATCATCATGTGCAGGAGTTTATGTTTCTTATTCTCAGCGATCATGATTGTCTCGTTGGCGGGTTGCTCCGGTCCTGCGGTGGTCAGTTCCAACACCGAAGGCCTCGACGGGCAATCGTCAAGTCTTGTCAGGAATGATATCCAAAAGATGCCGACGGATCAGACTCTAGCTGCTGGGACCGTCATCCGCGCTTCCCTGGAACGCGCCCTGAGCACAGAGAACAACGCCCCGGGCGACACTTTCACCCTGACGGTGGTCGATGCGGTAAAGGTGGATGACCACACAGTTATACCCGTTGGCAGCACGATCAAAGGAGTTGTGGCTGAATCAGTAAGATCCGGCAGAGTCAAGGGACGTGCCCACATGACCCTGAAGTTTACGGAACTGGTCCTGCCCAACGGAAAAGCTTACCCCCTCCAGGTGGCTACTGTCTCCCGCATGGCGCCTTCCACCAAGAAACGGGATGCCATGGTCATTGGTGGAGGAGCCGGGCTCGGAACCTTGATTGGGGCCATTGCCGGAGGAGGCAAGGGTGCGGCCATCGGTGCAGTAGCCGGGGGCGGTGCAGGGACAGGGGCTGTTCTGGCCACGCGGGGCAAGGAAACCGGCTATTCTTCCGGCAGCACCTTGAGCCTCAGACTGAATGAGCCGTTGAAAGTCCGCCTCGGATGAAGAGACAACTCTCACCAGCATTGTGCGGGGGCTTATTCAGTGTGCCGGTCTCACTGCGAATTGATGCAGTTGAGTGGAAATCTGGGCTGACGCCTTTCCACGGAAGCCTCCAAGGTCTGAAAGCCACGTATGGTCTGGTTCGCCAGGGGGGGACAACCCCGATCCCATCCTTCCACTTTTCCCTCGCCGGGGGAGCAAGAGCGCCTGGTTATGTCTCTTCGACTACCTTGAGGCTGAGCAGGTGGCCCATTTGATGCGCTGCTTGCAGGTGGTCGCCGCAGAATAGGACGCGGTGCAGGTCACCGGAGTAGTTCATGAGCATCTTGGACGCGTCCCGTACTTGTGTGGCGAACTTGGTTCGACAGCCGCGGGGCGAATCCGGCGTAGCGACGACCTTCCCCGTTGAGACCAGTAAGGTTTCGGCATCCGCCAGCTTGGCCAGAGTCACGGTTTGGCCTCCGCTGCGCCACTTGACCTGCAAGGAGACGCCCTTGTTGTCCTCCATGTGTGAGCGCACGATGTAAGGCGATGGAGGTTGGTCAAAGCCGTCCAGACGAGTGGTGCTGACGCAATGCGCATGAATCACCGTGTTGGTCTTCGTATCGTTGACCGGGTCACTGACGAAGCCGGGCTTTCCGGAGTAATAAGTGAAAAGCATCTGTGTGTAAGTGGCGTGCAAAT